>JASLCO010000323.1 GCA_030146505.1 Moraxellaceae bacterium | reverse complement strand
TGCGCACCGACCTGGCGGCCCATCTGCACCGATTTGTTTTCGTCCACGAGGCCGCTGTTCTTCTGGTAGTCCAGCTGCTTGGCCACGCTGTCCACCTTGGTCATGTCCACGAAGCGGAAGCGGCCGGAGTTCAGCAGCTTGGTGGAAATGGTGTCGGTGATGGATTCGGTGTCGATATGTTCCAGCGTCTTGTTCTTGATGGTGT
The DNA here is from genome assembly GCA_030146505.1 of Moraxellaceae bacterium. Classification (GTDB taxonomy): domain Bacteria; phylum Pseudomonadota; class Gammaproteobacteria; order Pseudomonadales; family Moraxellaceae; genus UBA2031. The sequence goes on along the minus strand of JASLCO010000323.1, from coordinate 10,326 downwards.
CCACGAACAGGATGGGGCGCTTGCCATTGGGGGCGATTTCCGCCATGGCCGGCGAGGCCAGCATGTCGTCCACCATTTTTTCCGCAATCATCTGCAGGTCGGTGGAGCCGAAATCGGTGTTCAGGGTTTCCACGGCGGTGGCATCGCCGTATTGCACGGTGGAGCAGCCGTTGATGCCCAGCGTCAGCGCGGCGGCAAGCGGCAGCAGGATGAGGGCACGTTTCATGGCGGGCTTTTGCATCATTTCACTCCTTGGGGTTCGCGTACCTGGATCTGGAATTTGCGGGCGCGGTCGTTGGGGCCGGTGCCGGACACGGTGAGTTCGTCCTTGCCCTGCAGGCTGGCGGGGCGCCACGGGCGGTCGATCTCGTCTATGGGCATGTCGTTGGCGTCGAACCAGACGAACTTGTATTCAAAGCGGGTGGTGGTGCCGGCGTCGTTGACGAGGATCGCGCGCGCCTGCGGCAGGCCGCCGGCGGTATTTTCCACGGCCGAGCGCTTGACCTCGATGACGCCCTTGAGGTCGCCGCCGCGGTAATTGATGAGCTGCGGCGAGGAGCTGCAGGCTCCGAGCAGCAGGGCGCTGCCGAGCAGGGTGGCGGTAACGGTGGTAGTGAACAGGCGTTTCATGGCCCTCTCCTTGTTTCCCGGCTGTCGCCGGGGGTGGTCCGGTGGCAGTCGACGACTGCCGTGGGTGTTGTCGCAGCGTTCACAGCGGATAGATGCGACTGTAGGTTTTTCCGGGCAGTACGGCCAGATGCACCAGTGTGGGCCGGCCGGCGCGCACGCTGACGGCCAGCGGCGGCAGTCCTGGCAGTGACAGGCTGTGCTCGCCGGCGGCCAGCGGCAACCGTATCACCTGGCCGCTGCCGGGCAGGGTCAGCCAGGAGCGCAGGTCGGGCTGGTCGGTGGCCAGGCTGTAGATCATGGTGGCCAGGCCCAGCAGGCCGGTGCTGTCGTTGCTCTGGGCCTGGCGCTGCATTTCCTGCTTGGTGAGCAGGCGCAGGAAGGCGCGCGCCAGCATGCCGGGCACTTCGTCCTTGAGCGTGCGCACGGCGAGGGCGCGGGTATCCACCAGCAGCGCGGATTCCAGCGCATTGCCGTCCACCTGCACGACCACCGACGAGGGCGCGGGGCTGTCCGCATAAATGGGGAAGCTCACGGTGTTTATCGTTTTCATGGTCCAGATGGGAATGCCCAGGCCTTGCTTGGCCGGTACATAGCCCTCTTCCACGTAGATCACGAGTTCACCCTGGCCGGCGCTGGGACCGACCTGCACCTTGCCGATCCGGGCCGCCAGTTTCTTCACATCGTCCAGGCCTACCTTGAGGCCGGTGCGTACCACGTCCTTTTGCAGGTAGGCATTGTCGGGGACCAGCTCCAGCGCCTTGCGGTAGTCGATGAAGGCGTCGTTGGTATTGCCGGTGGCTTCGTAGATGAGGCCGGACAGGTAGAAGGTGGCAGCGTTCTGGAAGCCGGTCTTCACGCGGCCGGCAGCGAGGTCCATGGGGCTGAAGTAGTTGGCGTACTTGTCTTCATCAAGGCCCTTGCTTTCGGCATCGGCGCGCGCGCTGTCCACCTTGCTGTCCTGCTGGGCCAGGGCGTCCACCTGCACCTGGTTGGCGCGGCGCACTTCCACCAGGGCTCCGCTGGCATCGCCTTTGGCCAGGTAATTCAGGGCCTGGTACTGGTGCACGAAGACGCGTTCATAGGTGCGGCCGGCATAGGGGCGGGCATTGTCGTTGCTGAGCAGGCTGGCGCCGGAAGCGGCATAGGACGAAGCGGAAATCACGGCCTTGTCGTCCTGTGCCTGGAAGCGCGCGATGGCGCCGTCGAAGGAGGCCTGACTGTTGTCAGCCTGCTCGCCCAGTTGCTCAATGCGGCCTTTTTCCAGCAGGTAGAGCATGCCGTCGGCCGAGGTGGTCTTGTTGCCTATCTTCTGCACGGCAGCCTGGGGCGCGCCGGCCCCCAGCGCTTCCTGGTAGGACCGGGCCTGGCCGGGATAGGGGGACAGTACCGAGGACACCGCACAGCCACCCAGCAGGACGGGCAGCAGGAGCAACAGGGCCGGGCGCAGCAGGGAGCGGGACATGCGTTTCTACTTGTGCAGGTGGGTAGGCGGAATGGACAGAAGCGGAAGGGCGGCCATGATGGCCGCCTGCGGCAGACTTACCAGCGCGGCCCCGGCGGCAGTTCCACCGGGGCGGCCTTGGCCGGCGGCAGCTTCCTCACCAGCATGCCTTCGCGGATTGCTGCCTCGCCCTGCAGCTCGGCCTTGGTGAAGCGTGCCTCCACCGCCACCACGGTAGCCTGCGCCATCACGTTTTCGGTATTGCCCAGCACTTCGCCCGTGTCCTGGTCGGTGACGGCGTCGCCCTGGCTGTAGACGGCGAGCAGGTCGCCGACCTTGAGGTTGCCGTCGGCGCCGCGGTTGAGGTAGAGCGTCTTGCCGTCCACCTTGGCAACCTTCACCGGATACACGGCATTGGTGATGCGGCTGACCATTTCCTGGCTGGCCTGGGCGATGAGGTTCTTGCCCACGTTCTGGTTTTTCTTGTCGGGATTCACACGCAGTTTTGCATCGCTCTGGAATTTTTCCGCCGCCACGATCTTGCCGCTGCGGGCATCGATGATGCGCAGGTAAAGATCAATTTCCGCTTCCTGCTGGGTATAGGTTTGGGTGCTGTAGGGAATGGCCTTTTCTTCGCTTTCCACATCGAAATCGTCAATGCGGCCCAGCACGAAATAATCCGCGCCCAGCAGCTTCGCGATTTTCGGGGCTTCGTCGGGTGAAGCGTAATCGCTTTCCTGGAACTGCTTTTCCTTGATGAGGTCGTCCACGCGCGAACGCTCCAGCACGTCGAACTTGCGGGTGGCCACGAGCTGGTGCACGAGTTCGTTGGTGAGCAGGGTGGACTGGTCTTCGACCACGCCCGCCACCAGGTGGCGGCCATCGCTGACCACGATCTGCTTGTCCATGCTGAAGGGCAGTACGGCAATGGTGGGACGGGCGGCTGCCGCCAGTGAACTGGCCAGCAAGAGACCGCTGGCCAACAGCAGGGTGGTGATGCGCATGGCTTCTCCTTGAGTGCATGAATCCTTTGGGGCGCTGCCGCCTGGGCCGGCGCCGGGTGAGTGAGTCTAGAAGGCTGCCGCGTGGCTGGAAAGCCATTGCATCCGCCGCGTGCAGGGCTTTGTCGGTGATGCGGCTTGTGCGGAGCGGGTGGCCTGTGTTTTCTTGCCGTGGACTTGAGCGGCCTGCCTGCCGCTTTCCTTTTTCCTTGCCGACCAAGGACCGTGACATGGCCGCTGCCCGACAGGATCTCGCCCGCACCGTACTGGCCATCATCAGCATGCTGTTGTTGATCACGGGGGCGCTTTGGGTGTTGCTGCCTTTCCTGGGGGCGCTGATCTGGGCGGCCATGATCGTGGTGGCCACCTGGCCCATGCTGCTCCTGTTGCAGCAGCGGCTCCGGGGGCGGCGCGGACTGGCGGCGGCCGTCATGCTGCTGGTATTGCTGCTGCTCCTGTTCGTGCCGCTGTCGCTGGTCGCTGCCACCTTGCTGGAGCATGTCGACGATCTGGAAGCCGTCTGGCCCCGGCTTGCCGTCTGGCAGCCGCCGGAACCGCCGGCCTGGGTGGCGGGCCTGCCTTTGGCGGGGCCCTCGCTGGCGCACGCCTGGCATGACATGGCGGTAACGGGCTCGGCGGCCCTGGTCGCCCTCGTCAAGCCTTATGCCGGCATCAGCCTCAAGTGGCTGGCGGCGAAGGCCGGCAGCCTGGGCCTGCTGCTTGCGCAATTCCTGCTCATGGTGGTGCTCTGCGGCATCCTTTATGGCAATGGCGAAGACGCGGCGCGCTGGGTGCGGGGCTTTTCCCGCCGCCTGGCCGGAGAGGCCGGCGACCATGTGGTGACGCTGGCGGCGCAGGCCATACGCGGCGTGGCCCTGGGCATCGTGGTGACGGCCCTGGTGCAGTCGGCCCTGGGCGTGCTTGGCCTCTGGGCCAGCGGTGTGCCCTATGCCGCCCTGCTCGGCGCCGTCATGTTTTTCTGCTGCCTGGTGCAGATCGGCCCCATGCTGGTGCTGCTGCCGGCCGTGGCCTGGCTGTTCTGGGATGGCGCCACGGGCTGGGGCATTGCGCTGGCGGTCTGGACACTGATCGTGGGCACGCTGGACAACGTGCTGCGTCCCTGGCTGATCCGCAAGGGCGCCGATCTTCCCCTGCTGCTGATTTTTGCCGGCGTCATCGGCGGGCTGTTTGCCTTCGGCCTCGTCGGCTTGTTTGCCGGCCCGGTACTGCTGGCCGTGACCTATACCCTGCTTGATGCCTGGATAGGCGATGCGTATCCGGTGCCCGCGCCGCCTTCCGAAAAAACGGTGGTACAGGACGAAGCCTGAGCGGTTCAACGATGGCATGCCCCTGTGCATTCCTGTGCCTTGAAGATGCACGCTTTTTTTGCCAGCGCTTCATGGCATCCATGCTCGCAACGGACTCTGCGACGCCCCGCACATTTCCCCCCGGGCCTGCGCGTGGCTGCCGATGGCAGGCATTGCTAATCTTCGTACTGCTTCGGCGTTTTTTCAGGGAATCGCGTACATAACAAATTCAAGGCTCGTGATTCCTGCGATCAGCGAAGCGCAGCAAGCGGGAATGACGATGTCTCAATGGCGCGTGCTGCGTCAGATACACGGTTCCGAAAATAAAACCAAAAATCAGAATCCCCTTTCGGGAAAGCCAGAAACAGTCTGATGACCTTATCCCCTGGCGGGCGAAGGTAGTGTAGAGGGGGTAATACACATGCCGGCGCCTGCATTCCGCATGCTTTTTCGCCTGTCCTGTGTCGCCGTGCTGTGCCTGCCGACGGCATCTGCGCAGGCCTTCGGTACGCGCACGCATGCCTGGCTGGCAGAGCGCGCGGTGGCAGAGATCAGTCGCGACTGTCGCCTGGAAATTGCCGGGCGGCGTTATGCCGTGAGTACGGAAAGCTGCGCGGCCATACGCAGTGCTCCTGGCGCTTTTGTCGCCGGTGCCACCGGCAACAGCCATTTTCCTGACCCGGTCAGCGCCCGCATCACCCTGCGCCAGGGGGTGGCCGGCGGATGGTCATCGGGCGAGTGGCTCCGGCAACTGGTGCAAAAAGCCGACAACCCGGCGGCGCTGGCCTTTGCCCTGGGCACGGTGTTCCAGGCTGGCCAGGAAGTCTTCGCGAATTCCTATATCAATGCTTTTGCCGGCGGACCATTTTCGTGGTCGGCATCCGATACTGTGCTGCAACGCCATGTCGCCATCGAGCGCTATCTGGATGCCCATCTGCCAGCCTCGGACGCGCCGCCCATTGGCGCGCAAATTCCCCTGCCTTTCCTGCGCTCGGCATGGCTGGAGGATGACGCCGTGCTGGCGCAATACCGGCAGCTGCCCGCGGCGGCACACCTCCTGGCCATGCACGATCTGGCTGCCACGCTGGAAGCGTCACGGCGCGACATGGACTCCGTGCGCGTGATGGCGGAGGACATGCTGGCGTACTACAGCGCCATGCCGCTGACACAGGAAGATTTGCGCACGGAATTCGGCAGCGTCATCGCCCTGCAGAAAATGCAGCGCCTGGCCGCGGAGAAACAGGCGGCGGCCAACGAGGCACGCTGGCTGAATGCAAAAGCGATGGCGACGCGCCGGAGCAATGAGCTGGCGCGCAGCAGCGAGGCCCTGCAGCAACTGGATACCGAGCGCGCCGCCTTGCAGCAGCGCCTGCAGCAGCAGGAAAAAAAGCTCGCCACCCTGCCGGCACAGGACAGCCGGCAGGACTGTCGCAATGTGCGCAAATGGATCAATGCGCGGGAATGGACCAGCAATCGCGTTTGCCAGTCAGTGCCGGTGGCCAATCCGGCCCATGCCAGGGCCCGCTCGGCACGCAATGCGCTGCACCGGCAATTGCTGGCCCTGGATGAAAAATTCCAGGTTGCCGTTGCCCACAAGCAACTGGCCGATATGCAGCTGGCGGAAATGCAGCCGCTTTTGCAGCAGGCCGACAGTGCAAGGCAGCGGCATGTGAATGCGGGTCTCGAGGCCGATTCACTGTCGCAACTGCTGGCACTGCGTGCCGATGCCATGCAATCGCTCCGGCAATTGCTGGCAAGACTGGGTGAGGTGGCGCGGCTGCAGCAGCAATGGCAAGCCGGCATCGTGGCCGCCGAGGATGATTTCCTGCGTCTGGCATTGCATGGCGGCCCCTACGACGGGCCGGACGCCGGCCAGCAGACCTTGCTGACGGCTTATCGTCAGTGGCTGTCCTGTTCCGGTCGCGTTTTCCTCGCGTCTGCGCAAGTGACCGGGGATGAATGCCGGCAGGAAATACCGGCCGTGCAGTTGCAGGCGCTGTTCGCGCAGGTGGAGGCGGCCCTGGCCGCACCGGCCCTGCAGGCGGTCAGCGGGTTCTACCAGGGCCTGCGCCAGAGCGCCGTCGCCAACCTGCAGGCCGGCGTGCAGCATGCCGATCATGCACTGCGGGATTTCATGGCCGATGTATCGCCGCTGGCGCGTCTTTCCCGGCTGGATGAAGCCGGCACGGGTGGGCGCCAGCAATTGCAGGATTTGCTGGCAGCGCCCGTGGACGAGGCACTGCTTCGCCTGCGCAACGGTGCCGGTCTCGTGGATGCGGATGCCGGCATCCACGATGGCGGTGCACTACAGATGCCGGCTTTCCATGCCCTGCAATATGCGGATCGCTATGCGCGCCTGTCCCTGTTGCCCGGACGTGAGCTCAATCGTCTTGCCGGACGCATGGCAGGCATGCATTTCGCGCGCTGGAAGCTGCATCCGGAAAACAGTGCACGTTATTCACTGCTTTATGCCTCCTTGCGCAGCATGGACGGCAACCAGCAATGGCAGCCTTTCGGTCTGCCCTATGCGCGCACGGCCGGGACGGCCCAACCAGAAAATGCCGGGCAGCGGCATTTTGGCTACGGGCCGGCCGATGGCGGCGAAGCAGGCCTTGCCATTTTCATCAATACCGAAGCGCGGCAGAAAATCTTCCATCCACTTTTTCCGCAGCCGCTTTCGCTGCTGGAAACGCATCCGCGCCTGCAGGCCCCCAATTATCCCTTCCCGAGTTGCGCGGAAAATCCTTTTCCCGTCACCTTCCTGAACACTGGCGCCGCCGTAGCGGCAGACCGGATCTGCTCACCGCTGGAGCTGGTCAGGCATTGAATGCGTGAGTGCGTGCACTTTCCAAAAAGCCGGCAGTCGCCGGCTTTTTCATGGAGCACCGCATTGCCCGCGCCAAAGCGGTGCAATCACCGTTTGGGCCATATGCTGGTGCCAGCATGGCACTGATGCGGATTTTGCTACCGCCTGTCCGCCACCCCCTTGTTTCGGGGATGTCTGCTTTTTTTATTTATTTGTAGCGTCTGGCGAGCTGTCCAATTACGGCCGGCCTTGTATCGGCCCATATGTCATCCGATTTGATATGAACAGGAGTGTTCCCATGATTTTCTTTACCAGAAAGCAGCTCTGTGCCAGCGTAGTTGCTGGTGCCAGCCTGTTGCTTGCCGCCTGCAATGACAACGACGGTGCGGCCTCACCGGGCAGCACTGCCATCAGCGGTACCGCTGCAGTGGGCGCTGCCATTGCCGATGCGCCGGTGACTGTCCAGTGTGGCGCCAAGGCGATCCTGGGAATTACCACAGATGCAAACGGCGCGTACAAGATTACTGTCGGCCAGCTTGAAGAGGCCGAGGCTTCCTTGCCCTGTGTCCTGAAAGTGACGGGGCCCGGAACGACGGGCGATCTGTTCAGCATTGCAGCGGCCCATGGCCTGGCCAACATCACGCCGCTGACCACACTGGCGCTGGCACGTGCCGTGAACACGAAATTCTCGGGCGAGGCGCTGGATGCCTGGTTCATGGATGTGAAAAGCGGCACAGCCGTTCAGCAGGCCGCGGCCCTGAACATCCAGTCTGAACTGAACAGCGCCAAGACCGCCCTTCGCGATGCCCTGAAGGCGGCCGGTGGTGGTTCGACCACGCCGCAGTTCGACGCCTTCACCACGGCCTTTACCGTAGGCAACAGCGCCTATGACAAGTGGCTGGATCAGTACAAGGCCGCCCTGGATGACGCTGGCAAGACCTATGCCCAGTTGCTTGCCAGCTTCGCGGCGGCCAGTGGTAGCAGCGGCTTCAGCGGCATCACGATTGATGTCTCGTCATTGACGGGTACGGGTGGTACGGGCGGAGGAAGCGGTACAACCATGACGGTGACCGTAACAGTGTCGGGATACACTTCTCCGGCGACCACGGTCACCGGCGTTCCCAATCCCGGCAGCTCGTTCTGTTCCGGTTTCAATGCCGCCACCTATCTTGGTGCCACCGGCAATGTGACGATCACGAACTGCTCGTTCAGCGGCAACACGGGCACAATCAGTGCCACGGTTTCCCCGGGCCAGGGTCTGCCCACGGTTGCCTATACGGCGAAATACGTGTGGAGCTGAGCTTTTCCGTCGCCATAAAAAAAGCCGGCATTTGCCGGCTTTTTTTATGGGATTTATATACTTGGCTGCCTGGTTTCACTTTTGATCTGTCATTCCCGCTTTCGCGGGAATGACGCCGTGTTTAGGGGGTTAAGTATGTAACTCCCTTTTTCATGGCAGTGCGTACCCGTCAGAACAGCACGCGGGTGCGTATCGTGCCCTCCACCTGCTGCAGCTTTTCCAGTGCCACGGCGGAATAGGCAGCGTCCACATCCATCACCAGATAGCCGATGGCTTCGTTGGTCATCAGGCTCTGCGAAGCGATATTGATGTTGTTGTCGGCGAACACGCGGTTCACGCTGGCCAGCACGCCGGGGACATTGCGGTGGATGTGCAGCAGGCGGTGCTTGCCGGGCTGTTGCGGCACGGCCACCTCCGGGAAGTTCACGGCAGAAAGCGTGGTGCCGCTGTCGGAATAGCGCACGAACTTTTCAGCCACTTCCAGGCCGATATTGGCCTGTGCTTCCAGCGTGGAGCCGCCGATATGCGGTGTCAGGATGACGTTTTCCAGGCCGCGCAAGGGGGATTCGAAAATATCGCCATTGGCCTTGGGTTCTTTCGGGAACACGTCGATGGCAGCGCCATTGAGGTGTTTGCTCTTGATGGCTTCGGCCAGCGCATCAATGTCCACGCAGGTACCGCGTGCGGCATTGATGAAGATGGAGCCCGGCTTCATCTTGGCGAAGTGCTCGGCACGAATCATGTTGCGCGTGGAGGGCAGGTCGGGCACATGCAGGGTGACCACGTCGGACTGCGCCAGAAGGTCATCCATGGTGCCGACCTGGCGGGCATTGCCCAGCGGCAGCTTGGTGACGGCATCGTAATAGATCACGGTCATGCCCAGGGCTTCGGCCAGCACGGAAAGCTGCGAGCCGATGGAGCCATAACCGACAATGCCCAGCGTCTTGCCACGCGTTTCCCAGGAACCTTCGGCCGATTTGCTCCAGCCACCCCGGTGCACGATGAAATTCTTTTCGGGAATGCCGCGCAGCAGGAGGATGAGCTGGCCCAGCACGAGTTCGGCCACGGAACGGGTATTGGAATAGGGCGCGTTGAAAACCGGAATGCCCTTGTTCATGGCGGTCTGCAGGCGCACCTGGTTGGTACCTATGCAGAAGCAGCCGACAGCGATGAGTTTGTTGGCAGCTTCCAGTACGCGGTCGGTGATCTGGGTGCGCGAACGCAGGCCCACGAAATGCGCGTCCTTGATCTTTTCCACCAGGGCGTCTTCGTCCAGCGCGGTCTTGAGATATTCGATGTTGGTGTAGCCGTTGGCACTCAGTACATCGAGGGCGTTCTTGTGCACGCCTTCCAGCAGCAGGAAGCGAATCTTGGACTTGTCGAGAGAGAACTGGCTCATGGCTACCCCGTGTGGCGAGAGGGGCCGGACGGCGGCACGGCCGGCCGGCCTGAAAGAAGCCGCGTATGCTACCATGCCCGCCCCTGCCGGCCAGCCTCATTCGCTTCATGTGACGCTGCAGTCGCAGTCAGATATGCCTTCTCCCTACTTCCCGCAGGCCGGAGCGAGAGGGAGGTATCTGTTTCCTGGAGTCCGAGTTCAATGTCCCTTGCCCCCGAAGTCCTTGCCCGCCTGACCGCCATCGTTGGTGAAAACCGCATCAGGACCGATGCCGACAGCCTGAAAACCTGGGGCCTGGACTGGACCAAAATCTACAGCCCGGCACCTTCCGCCATCGTTTTTCCTTCCAGCATCGAGCAGGTGCAGGGCATCGTCCTGCTGGCCAATGAAGAGCAACTGGCGCTGGTGCCCTCGGGCGGGCGCACCGGCCTGTCGGCCGGGG
>JASLCO010000305.1 GCA_030146505.1 Moraxellaceae bacterium | reverse complement strand
GCCGGCTTTTCCGTCAACGGCTTCGAGCGTTGTGACAGCCATTCCTTGCTGATGGCCCAGGTGCTGTGCGCGGCACGGCTGCCGGTAAAGACGCCCGCATGGCCACCGGGCACGATGTGGAACTGCTTGTCCTCGGAACCCACCACCTCGTTGATGGCACGCGCGGCCTCCACGCTCACGATCTTGTCGTTGTCGCCGGCAAAGGCCAAAAGGTTGGACGTGATGCTGCGGAAGTCCGCCACACGCCCGCCGATGCGGATGCGACCCTTGGCCAGGCGGTTGTAGAGGCCCATCTTGCGTATGACCTCCTGCACGGTGGCGCCGGGATAATCGGGCATGTTGGTGAACCACTCGTTCATGGTCATGTAGCGCGAGACGTATTCATCGTCAGCCATATTGCGCACCAGCTCGAGATAGCTGGATACCGTGCCCACCGGATTGGTCATCTTGAACATGAGCGAAAGGCGCTTGCCCGGCACGTGGAAGAACTGCCGCTCCATCTCGTCGATGCGCAGGCCGGTCACACGGCCTATGGCCCACACCGGCTTGCGCATGAAGCGCGTCACCTGTCCCGCCCAGCCCATCTTGTGCATGTCCACCGGCGAGGCAATCGTCACGAGATTGCTCACCCCCTTGTCGCCGCTGGCGGCAAGATAAAGCAGGCTGAGCAGGCCGCCCATGCAGTAGCCCAGCAGGGACAACTCCTCGCTGCCGCTGTGTTCGCGGATTTTCGCCAGGGCCTTGGGAAACCAGTCGGCAATATAGGTATCCAGGGAAATGTCACGGTCATCTTGCCCGGGGCTACCCCAGTCGATGAGGTAGACCTCGAAACCATGGGCCAGGAAATAGCGCACCATGGAACGGTCGGCCATCAGGTCGAAAATCCAGGCAAACACCCCCAGGGGCGGAACCAGCACGAGGGGAATGGCAAAGCGGCGCTGGCGCACCTGAAAGCTCTTGCCTTCGATATTCACATAGCCCGTGGGCAGCGGCTTGTAATGCTTCACGCTCATGAGGCCATCGCTCAGGATGACCTCATGCGGGGTTTTATCCAGTTGCAGGTAGTGCTGCTTGTGCGTGCGGCGGCGCACGGCGTTCTTTACAAAGGCCGTGCTGGTACGGGCAAAGCGCAGGGAACGGTCAAGCGTGCTCATAAATCCTCATGCAGTGTTTCTTCCTTGCCTGGAGGGTCTGCCGGAATGGCATCGGCAGCCACTATCCGCAAACCCCTCACCTCAGGGCTGCAAAGGCGCGCATGGTAGGAGGCCCGCCCCGGACCGGCAAGGCGACCGGTCAGCCGGCAGACTCATCGGCCTGCCAACATGGAATATACAAATGAGAAATCGGTATTTTTGGAAATAATCCGGCAAGGCTAGGCTCTCTTCACTGAAACGCATCCGGAGAACCCTCATGAGCCTGCGCCTTGGCGATATCGCCCCCGATTTTACCCAGGAATCCTCCATAGGCCCCATCCATTTCCACGACTGGCTGGGCGACAGCTGGGGCGTACTGTTCTCGCATCCGGCCGACTTCACCCCCGTCTGCACCACCGAACTCGGCCTCACCGCGAAAAACCAGGACCGCTTTGCCGAGCGCAATGTCAAAGTACTGGCACTTTCCGTGGTCCCGGTGGACTCGCACACCCGCTGGATCAACGACATCAACGACACGCAAGGCGTGGAAGTCAGCTTCCCCATCATTGCCGATGCCGACCGCAAAGTGTCCAGCCTCTACGACCTCATCCACCCCAATGCCAGCACCACGGCCACCGTGCGCTCGCTCTTCGTGATAGATCCGCAGAAAAAAGTACGTCTCATCATCACCTACCCGGCCAGCACCGGGCGCAATTTCGACGAAATCCTGCGAGTGATCGATTCACTGCAGCTCACCGACAGCCACAGCGTGGCCACACCCGGCAACTGGAAAGACGGCGAGGAAGTCATCATCGTGCCCTCGCTGCAGGATCCGGAAGTGATTGCGCAGAAATTCCCGCGGGGCTACCGCGCGGTGCGCCCTTACCTGCGCTATACGCCCCAGCCCAACCGTTAATGCCTGCTGCAAGCGGCTGATGCAACATCAGGAAGCGGGCGAATGCTCCTTTACCTCATCGTAAACTTGCGCTTTTTCGCCCACTACCTTCCTTGCCTGAGCAGCTCTGGCGCGGCATTAATTTTTTAATATGGCAATAAGCTCCAAAGGATTGAGGCAGGAGAATGCAATGAGCACCGAAGCCCTTCTGCAGCAGCATCTGGACGCGCTGGACGTGCTTGTGCTGCCCGGCTGGAAAAATTCCGGACCCTCGCACTGGCAAAGCTACTGGGAAGACAAATTCCCGGAATGGCAGCGCGTGCAGCAGGCAAACTGGACGCATCCACACCGTGCGGACTGGATTGCCACGCTGGATGAATGCATAGCCGCCAGTCCGCGTCGGGTGCTGCTGATCGCCCACAGTCTGGGCTGCATCACGGTGGCGCACTGGGCCGCACAAAGCCGGCATGCGGACAAAGTGGCCGGTGCGTTACTGGTAGCGCCTGCAGATGTGGAGCGCTCTACTGTCGCCAGCCCCTTGCGCAGCTTCGCCCCGATTCCACGCGGGCCCCTGCCCTTTCCTTCCCTGCTGATAGGCAGCGACAACGATCCTGCCTGCATCGCCTGGCGTGCCTGCGATTTTGCGCAGGGCTGGGGCAGCCGCTTCCAGTTGCTGAACGGTGCCGGGCATATCAATGCCGACTCCCGCCTGGGAGATTGGGAAGCAGGACTGGAATTGCTGGGCACATGGTTGCAGGACACCCTGCCGATAGCGCCGGAAAAATCCGCCGGCGCCTTTCGCTGGGCCGCCTGAGATGTACAGGAAGGGCCTCGGCTGCGAAGAATGAGAAAGCAAGGAGGTAAATGAAAAAGGCACCGCGGCTAAAACCCCTCCTACAAAAAACCGTTTTTCACCCGCCCAGTTTTTCCACCAGGCCGGATTCACGCTGCGGCAAGGTGGCCAGCGCTGCTGCCAGCACGGCATCGTCACCGGACAGCACAAAGCGTGATTTGGCACGGGTCACAGCCGTGTAAACGAGCGGCCTGTCCAGCACGGCCGACACCACTTCCGGCAAGACCAGCAGCACTTCATCGAACTCCGAGCCTTGCGACTGGTGCACGGTCATGGCCCAGGCCGGTTCATGCGCCGGCAGACGGCCCGGTGCCAGCGCGCGGAATTCGCCGGGAGCCGTTTCAAAAAATACGCGCAGGCCCTCTGGCGTGGGCAGGCAGATACCGATATCGCCATTGAACAAGCGCAGGGCGTAATCATTGGCGCGCACGATGACGGGACGGCCGGCATACCACTGCGGCTGGCCAGCTTCCATCAGTGCATTCAGACCCTGCACGCCAGCCACGCCGAGGCGATGCGCACACAGCACACGGAATTGCAGGAAAGCGCTAAAGGCTGCCGTGGCATCACCCGCGCGCGCCGCCGTGCGAAAGGCGGCATAGCCTGCTTGCACGCTTTCACGCAAAGCCGACGTGGCCACACGTGCAACATCGCCGCCTGCACTCAGCGTCTGCAAGAAGTCACCGGCATTGCCGCTGCGTGATGCTTTTGCCAAGGCGGCAATACCGCTGCCACTGGCAAAGCGATAACTTTGCGTGAGCTCTACACGGCAATCTGCCAATGGATTGCTGCCGGCGGTGGGATTTACTGCAACACCATAAGCAGCCAGCTGTTCGGCCAAATCAGTACTCATGCCCTCACCGGCACAAAGATCACCAAACACACTGCCTGCTTCCACCGAGGCCAGCTGATCCCTGTCGCCCAGAAAAACGAGGCGGGCATTTTCCGGCAGAGCAGCCAGCATGGCCTGCATCAGGCCCAGATCAATCATGGAGGCTTCGTCTACCAGCAAGAGATCACAGGCCAGTGGATTTTTTTCATCATGGCGGAAGCGACCGGTATCACCCTGTGCACCCAGCAAACGATGCAGGGTCTGCGCAGCCTCCGGAATGGATGCGATGACAACTTCCGGCAAAGACAGTTTTTGTTTGGCCGCACGTATGGATTCGGAAAGACGTTGTGCGGCTTTCCCGGTGGGGGCCGCCAGCAGAATACGCAGCCCTGCGTCATTCCCGCGAACGCGGGAATCTTGCGAATCCTCCCCTGATATATCAAGGAGATTCCCGCGTTCGCGGGAATGACGAGAAATTTCCTGCGCCTGCAACAGCGCCAGCATTTTCACCACAGTCGTGGTCTTGCCGGTGCCAGGGCCACCACTCACCAGCGTGAGCGCACGGAATTGTGCGAGCAGCGCCGCCAGGCGCTGTCTGTCCTGCGGGTCAGCACCGAACAAGGTATCGAGATCACGGCGCAGGGCAGAGGCATCAGCAGGCTGCAAGGCTTTTGCAGCACGTTGCCGCAAAGAAGCAGCGACTGCCGTTTCATATTGCTGATAGCGGGAAAGATAAAAGCGCGTGGCGCTCTCTCCCTTTTCCAGAATGAAAGGGCAGTAAGAGCCGGGCTCGCCTACCCAGCTGCTTTGCAACCAATAGGAGGATTCACGCGCGTCCACCTGAATGCAGACATGACCGGCTTCCACCGCCAGATAAAGCGCATCAATGGCCGCGCATAGCGATTCCGGCAAGCCGGGAGCTTCGCGTTGCAACCAGAGTCGGGTGGCCTGCAGCAGAGGTGATGTCGTCACAG
>JASLCO010000301.1 GCA_030146505.1 Moraxellaceae bacterium | reverse complement strand
CCGGCCGCGCCAGGCGGGCACCCAGCGCCAGGACACGCTTGAGCAGGAGATCCATCACCACGCTGCCGCCATGACCCTGCAGCTCCACCACGTCTTCGCCGGTAAAGGAGTGCGGTCCCTGGAAGGCGAGCAGCAAGCCTTCGTCGATGGCCGTGCCATCTGCTTCACGGAAAACCGAAAACAGTGCCTGTCGGGCCGGCAGGGGTCCGGTGCGCCGGGCAAGTTCCCGGGCAATGTCATGCGCACGGTGTCCGGAAACACGGACAATGCCCACTCCGCCGCGTCCGGGCGGAGTGGCGATGGCGGCTATGGTGTCGTTGTTTTTCATCATGGCTAAAAGCATAAGGCTCCTTGCGGAGCCTTATGAAGTTTCATCGATCAGTTCTGGTCAGGCTTTCTTGCCTTCGGTTTTCTCAATCTGCCGTGTGATGACCCATTGCTGGCCGATGGAGAGGAAGTTGTTCACCACCCAGTACAGCACGAGACCGGCCGGGAACCAGAGGAACATGAAGGTGAAGACGATGGGCATCAGCTTCATGACACGGGCCTGCATGGGATCAGGCGGCGACGGGTTCATCTGCATCTGCAGGAACATGGAACCACCCATGATGAGAGGCAGGATGAAATACGGGTCCATCACCGAGAGATCCTTGATCCAGAGGATGAAGGGCGCGTGACGTAATTCCACGGATTCCATCAGCGTCCAGTACAACGCGATGAACACGGGCATCTGCACAAGGATGGGCAGGCAGCCACCAAGCGGATTGATTTTCTCTTTCTTGTAGAGCTCCATCATGGCTTGCGACATCTTGGCACGGTCGCTTCCATGCTGTTCCTTGAGACGCTGCAGTTCCGGTGCCACCCGGCGCATGTTCGCCATGGACCGGTAGCTGGTGGCGGAAAGCTTGAAAAAGGCTGCTTTCACCAGCAGGGTGAGCACGATGATGGCCCAGCCCCAGTTGCCCAGCACGCCATGGATTTTCACCAGCAGCCAGAACAGGAACTGGGCAATGAACCAGAGCCAGCCGAAATCCACGGTCAGCTCAAGGCCATCGGAAATGGCACCGAGTTTTTTCTGGATTTTCGGACCGGCATAGAGCGAAGCGGCAATCACCTTGCTTTCGCCGGGGGCCACGGTGATTTCCGGTCCGGTGTAACCGATGAAATTGTCACCGTTGTTCACGCGGGTGGTGAAGGTATTGCTGCTCTTGGTATCGGGCACCCAGGCGGTGACGAAATAATGCTGCACCAGGGCGGCCCAGCCACCGGTAACGGTTTCCTTCAGCGGCTTGTCACCCAGGCTCTTCAGGGCGTGCTTGTTATAGGATTTTTCCGGCGTCCACCAGGCCGCACCCAGAAAGGTGGACATGCCGAAGCCCTGGGAAGCGGTGCTCGGGTCCTTGCTGTTGTCACGCTTCAACTGGCCGAAGCTCAGGCCATGCCAGGGAGTGCTGCCCTTGTTGGCAATTTCATAGCGCACATTGATGAGGTATTCGCCGCGGGTGAATTCATACACTTTGCGGATTTCCACGCCGTCCTGCACGGGCAGCGTGAGAACGACCTGCAGGTTTTTTTCACCATCCGGCAGCACATAGGATGAAGCACTGCTCTGGTAAAGCGGCCGACCGGCCGGATTGGCATCCGGACCGTTGCTGCCGATGAGGCCACTCTGGGCAATGAAGGTTCGCTCCTGGGAATTGTCCAGCAGCACGAAGGGGGTTTTATCTTCGACGGTGTGAGTGTAGGCCGGCAATGCAGCGCGCACGATATCGCCACCCTTGGGATCAATACGCACATCGAAGACATCGGTCTTCACGCTGATGAAGCCGGAAGACAGCGGTGCATTGGCCACCGCCGGCGCATCGGCCTTTTGCGGTGCAGCCGGAATATCGCTGCTACCGACCGAGGCAGTGGCTGGTGCCGACGGCGGCGTATCACCGGTGGGGACAGTTGCAGTTGCATTCACTGTTTCCTGGGCCTGCGCCGCTGGCGTGCCGTAATCCTTTTGCCAGTTGATCATCAAGAAGTAGCCGAGCACAGCCATGGCTACGATAAGCAGGGTGCGACGAAGTTCCATAAATCAGGACGCCTTGCAGGAACGCGCTCGCGGGCGCAGGGAAAATTCTTGCGGAACGGGATCAAACCCGCCCTCGCTCAAGGGATGGCAGCGCAATATACGATGGCTGGCCAGATAAAGCCCGCGCGCTACGCCAAAGCGCGCAATCGCTTCTTCGGCATAGGCGGAACAGCTGGGATAAAAGCGGCAGTGCGGCGCCATCAGCGGGCTGATGGCAGTCCGGTAAAAACGGATGGGGAGGATGAGCAGGATTTTCATGCCTGCGGTCCATTTTCCGTAAGTTTACCGTCCACTTTGACCGGCGTGGCTGCTTTGGCAGTCTTGCGCGACACGCGCTTCCAACCCTGCATCAGAGCTGCACGCAGGACATCAGACTCGATGAGAGCGAGATCGTTCC
Organism: Moraxellaceae bacterium; assembly: GCA_030146505.1. Taxonomy (GTDB): domain Bacteria; phylum Pseudomonadota; class Gammaproteobacteria; order Pseudomonadales; family Moraxellaceae; genus UBA2031. Next base: position 997 of record JASLCO010000301.1, on the reverse strand, counting down.
TTGCCATGAAAATCATGTCAGCGGCAGGAAGGGCAGCCTGGTGAAGACGGAAGCTTTCACGGACTGTGCGCTTGAGACGATTGCGGTCTACCGAGCGCCGGACTTTTTTCTTTGCAATCACCAGACCCAGTCGGGGGTGATCCAGTCCGTTAGGGCGAACCAGCAGCAGGAACTGTGCTTCGCCTACCTTGAACGCTGCGCTGTCAAAAACCGCCTGGAACTCCGCCGGCCGCAACAGTCTGTGGGTCGGCGGAAATCCGCAGCGCCCGTTCAAGTTGTGCGGGTCAGACAGTGAGCTGCTTGCGGCCTTTGGCGCGACGACGGGCCAGAACGGCGCGGCCGTTCTTGGTGGCCATGCGGGCGCGGAAACCGTGGACACGGGCGCGCTTGAGAACGCTGGGCTGGAAAGTACGTTTCATGATGGTCGCTCAAAAAATGAACATGACCCGACCGGGTCGGAAAAGGCCGGCCATTCTAGGGAGGACGAGGGCAGTTGGCAATGGGTTTGGTGAAGGCCTTTGTCAGGGCGCGAGGTTTTGCCGAGCCGCGTGCGGCGAGGCGGTTTGCCCTTCCGCCCTTCCTAATGTTCTTAAGGTATTTAGATAAGAAGACTACTTCTTTTATTAAGCAAGGGCCTGTCTGTGGAAAACCCATTTTTATACAGATGAATCAGTTGCTTAGATCATATAGAAAATTGTGGGAAGGGGCTGTGTAAAACTCTTGAAAAGCAGTGGGCAGTTGTGGATAACTTGCAGCCTGATTCCTGCCAACCTGATTTGTCCGGGTTTTACCGGTATTCATCCACAGCCTTTGCGGCTCTGGTTTTCGGCAGAATCATCCTCCGCTTTCTATATGAATCGTCACTTTTCATCCTGTCGCCCTCGGGTGTCGGGATGCCCTGTCGATGGCTAGAATCGGTCTCTTTTTGCTTTTGATTGTTGTTCAGGATGACGTTGTGACGATTTGGCCGGTCTGTCTGGAACGCTTGCAGGACGAG
>JASLCO010000283.1 GCA_030146505.1 Moraxellaceae bacterium | reverse complement strand
CCAGTTCCAGCTCACGAGTTGCCAGCCAGGCTGTCGCCATGGCGCGTTTTGAGAATGTCCTGGATTCGTTATGGATGACCTTGCCGCCCCTCTTGAGGCGAATCTGAGCGCGGTACCTGGTAGTGCCGTCCTTTTGCAGACGTGGGACAATAGTGCCCATGAATGACTCCTGCTCATGGTGCACTTTCGGGGGCTCTAGGGTGCACTCGCGGTGCACTTATGGTGCTAAAACGCTCCAAAATAAGCAATAATACTGATCAAATAATCAGGGCCATAGGAACAGTATAAAAAAACTTATGTCATTGATTTATAAAGAAGAAAATAGGAAAAAGACGCTCTCAGTGGCGCCCATGATGGACTGGACTGATCGTCATGACCGGTACTTCCTGCGCCTCTTCAACCCCCATGTGCGTCTCTATACCGAGATGGTGACGACAGGCGCGCTGATCCATGGCGACCGCGAGCGTTTCCTGAAATTCCACGAGATCGAACACCCGCTGGCGCTGCAGCTGGGCGGCTCCAATGCCGCCGATCTTGCTGCCTGTACGAAGATGGCCGAAGACCGCGGCTATGACGAAGTGAACCTGAATGTGGGCTGTCCTTCGGATCGCGTGCAGCAGAACAAGATAGGCGCCTGCCTCATGGCCGAGCCGGCGCTGGTGGCCGAATGCATAGACACCATGCAGGCCGCCGTGAAAATTCCGGTGACGGTGAAGCACCGCATCGGCATAGACAATCTGGACGACTACGAGCATCTGGAAAAATTCGTGCGCACCGTGGCGGCCACCGGTTGCCAGACTTTTATCGTGCATGCACGCATTGCCATTCTGGCTGGCCTCTCCCCCAAGGAAAACCGCGAGATTCCGCCGCTGCGCTATGAGGATGTGTATCGCCTGAAGCGCGAATTCCCCGGCCTGGAAATCCATATCAATGGCGGCATCAAGACCGTGGACGAAATCCGCACACACTGGCAGTACACGGATGGCGTGATGGTGGGCCGCGAGGCCTATCACAACCCCTGGCTGCTGGCCCAGGCCCTGCCCCTCTTCGATGAAAACGCGGCGATTCCCTCGCGTGAATCCATCCTTGAGCAATACCTAGACTTCATGGCCCGCGAAATGGCCGACGGAGTTCCCCTCACGCAGATGACCCGGCATATACTCGGCCTCTACCAGGGCCAGGCCGGTGCACGCCGCTGGCGCCAGCACATCAGCGATCATGCCCATCGCAAGGGCGCGACGCTGGAGGTGGTGAGGCAGGCGGCGGAATTCGTAAGAGCGGCACAGGCGGCCTGACAGGAGCATCCGTCATGCCAGTCGCTCCAACCCATCATCGGGCCGACAAAACAGCAGCTCCTACGCGATTCAAAAAAGGATTGGGAAGATGAACCAGCTTGAACAACTGCAAAGGATCACGACCGTGGTGGCCGATACCGGCGATATCGCCAGCATCGCCCGCCTGAAGCCGGTGGATGCCACCACCAATCCTTCCCTGATTTTCAAGGCTGCCGGCCAGGCGGAATATGCGGAGCTGATCGAGCGCGCTGTGGCTGTGGCCAAGAAAGAAAACTCGGCCGATGCCCGTCGCCGTATTGTGCTTTCCGAAGTAGCGGTGAATTTCGGCCGGGAAATCCTGAAACACATTCCCGGTCTGGTTTCCACGGAAGTGGATGCCCGTCTTTCCTTCGACACCATGGCTACCGTGCTGGAAGGGCGCCGCCTGATTCTGGCCTATGAAAAAGCCGGTGTGCCGCGCGAGCGCGTGCTCATCAAGATTGCCAGCACCTGGGAAGGCATACGTGCGGCCGAAATCCTTGAGCAGGAAGGCATACGCTGCAATCTCACCCTGCTCTTCAGCTTTGCCCAGGCCCAGGCCTGTGCCGAAGCAAAGGTCACGCTGATCTCGCCCTTCGTGGGCCGCATTCTGGACTGGTACAAGAAAGCCGAAGGCCGTGATTTCACGTCCGCTGAAGATCCCGGCGTGAAATCCGTGACACAGATTTACAACTACTACAAGAGCACGGGCTGCAAGACCGTGGTGATGGGCGCCAGCTTCCGCAATACCGGCGAAATCGCCGAACTGGCCGGCTGCGACAAACTCACCATCAGCCCCGCCCTGCTGGATGAACTGGCTGTGAATGACAGCGCACTACCGCAAAAACTGGATGCCGGAAAAGTGGCGGCGGCGCCTGCGCTGGCGCTGGCGCTGCTGGATGAAAAAACGTTCCGCTGGCAGCAAAACCAGGATGCCATGGCCACGGAAAAACTGGCCGAAGGCATACGGCTCTTTGCCGCCGACCTTGTGAAACTGGAAAATATCCTGCTGGAAAAGCTGGGCTGAGTGTCAGCACTGCTGCCACACTTCACGCGACCACACTGATGATTAGAATCATGAATGTAGTCTGCATATCCCGACATTATTTCTAGCCGTCATTCCCTTGCAGGTGCGAATTCATTCGCACACGAGTCTTCCGCCTTGCGCAGAGCGTGCGAATGAATTCGCACCTACAGCAGAGGAAAATGACCACGTATATCAAAGCCCCTGCACCAGTAGACGTGTCAACTCGGCAGCCGGAATCTCCCGGCAGCCATGCACATTCTGTCCTGCCCATAACGGCGAAAAATCCCCCGAACCCTGTGCCTCGGCTTTTGCCCGCAAGGGCGTAATGGCGGAAGTCGCCAGCGGAAAGGCCGGCACACACCGGTTCATGGGGCCCATTTCCCGTATCACGCGATTCACGATGCCGCGCGCCGGACGTCCGGTAAAGAGGTTGGTCATGGCCGTGACATCGGCCGCCGTACTCTTCAAGGCTTCACGATGCACGACACTGGTCGTTGCTTCAGGGCACAGCAAATAAGCCGTTCCCACCTGTACCGCAGAAGCACCCAAAGCCAGGGCGGCTTTCACGCCTGCCGCATCCGCAATGCCACCGGCAGCGATCACCGGAATCTTCACGGCACCTGCGATCTGCCGCAGCAAGGCAAAAGCACCCACCTGCGTACTGATGTCTTCTGACAGGAAAATGCCGCGATGCCCGCCGGCCTCCGCCCCCTGGGCAATGATGGCATCAGCGCCATGCGCTTCCAGCCATAAGGCTTCTTCGCGCGTGGTGGCACAGCCCAGGATTTTCGCGCCCCAGCCCCGCACCCGGGCCAACAGTGCCGGTTCCGGCAAACCGAAATGAAAACTCACTACGGGCGGCGCAAACTCCTCCACCATGTCGGCAATTGCTGCGCTGAAAGGTGCCCGTCCCGGTCCGGCCGGAATGCTGTCCGCATCAATGCCGAACTCACGGTAATACGGCGCCAGCATTTTCCGCCATGCAGTTTCTCGTGCCGCATCCGGTGCCGGCGGCGTATGACAGAAGAAATTCACATTGAAAGGATTGGCTGTTGCTGCGCGAATGGCCGCAAGCTCTGCACGCAAGGCATCCGGCGTCAGCATGGCGCAGGGCAAGGAGCCCAGGCCACCGGCACTGGAAACAGCAATCGCCATGGCAGAACCCTGCACACCCGCCATGGGGGCCTGGATCACCGGCAGTTCAGTTCCCAGCCATTCCTGAACGGTTTTCATGAGGATTCTCCCTGACAAGGCTGGCGACATTAAAGCGCAGGCCAGCTCGTCAAACCATCTTGCCCCAGGCCCATAAAAGGCCATCCTGCGCAGGAGTGACGATAAAGGGAGAGGAAGTGCGGGCTTAAGCCCGGCCTACAAGCGGGGAAAAACGGAATGGCAGGCGGGAGAAAAGATCGGAAAGGAAAGCTTCAGTGCTTACCGCAATCCCGTTCCAGCTCCAGCGCATCCACCAGATCACGGAACGTGGCCTTGTTCTTCTCATTCAGGCTCATCAGCGTGCGGTGTGCATCAATCACATGCCGCGTCAGCTCCTGCTGCGATGGCTCGGTGAGGGGCAGCTCGTCAAAATCCGCGGCGGATTGCGGGGCCTTGTCCAGGATGATGAACACACGCTCAAAGCCCATGCTGGAGAGGATGCGGTTCACATCAGGATTGGTGGACAGGATCACCGGCTTCTTGTTGCGCCGCTCGCGCAGGAAAACGGCTGTCTTGGCGATCAGCCCCAGCGCGGTGCTGTCAATGGCGATGGTTTCGGTAAGGTCGACCAGCACGGCGCACAATTCAGCGTCGCCAAACATGCGCTCGATGAAACCTTCCAGGCTGGCGCACAAGGGCACCCGGACATCACCGACAAACTTGATGACATAGGTACCGTTATGCACGGCATAGAGTATTCGGCCTGACAACATATTCATTGGCTTCTGTTGATGACCAGCAAGGCAATATCATCCGGCACTTCCATCTCGCCATCGATCTCGAGAGCAGTAGCCAGTGCATCGGCATCGGAGTGACCTGCACCCACGATGCCCAGCAGATGAGCTTCCTTTTCCTCCATGGTTCCTTCCGGCAGCACTTCCAGCACGCCGTCTGACATGGCCACCAGCGAGAACGCCTGCCCCAGTGGCAAGGTGACATCCTCGAAAGTGGCATCGCTGAAAATTCCCACCGGCAGGCCGCGGCCCGCCAGTGCTTGCGCCACACCATCGTTGATCAGTATAGGCGGAGGAAAATGGGCGCCCATGCAATAGGTGAGCTTGTTTTCCGCCAGATCAACCGCGCCGCAGAACATGGCCAGATGCTTACCCATGCCCATGGAAATCAGTTCCTGGTTGATGTCGCGCATGAGGCGGGCGGGCGACAATGTGCCCGAGGCCGCGCGCTTTTCATAATGACGCTGTATGCGATTGGTCAGCGTCTTCAGGAATACCGTAACAAAGGCACTGGAAGCGCCATGGCCGGAAACATCCGCGAGATAAAAACCGATGCGGTCCGGGCCAAGGCGAAAGTAATCGACAAAATCGCCGGAGAGATACAGCGAAGGAATGATGCGGTGGCTGAAATGGCAGGTCTCGTTGAAGACATGCGGTGTCGGGGGCAGCATGCGGCGCTGCACGCGACGACCGGCCTCCTGGTCTTCTTCGAGCAGGTCGAGACTGCGTTCCAGTTCGGCATTGGTAAGTTCAAGCTGTTCGCGTATCTGCTTGTTCTGCTTGAGCAGCTGGCCGCGTTCCAGCGCACGGCGCACGGAATGCTCCAGCACTTCCATTTCAATGAGGGGCTTGAAGAGATAATCAACCGCGCCGTTACGCAAAGCCGTCACAACATCGTTCATGCTGCCCTGGCCGGAAACGACAATGACCGGCGTTTCCGAAGATTCGGCATTGATGGCCTTGAGCACATCCAGGCCGTCAAAAAGCGGCATGCGCAGATCACAGATCACAAGGTCGGGACGTTTGTTGCGGAAGAGGGCCAGGCCTTCGTCACCGCTGCGGGCTGTATCCACCTGGAAACCACTGTCACTCAGGTAAACCGCCAGACTTTCGCGCACAACCGGTTCGTCATCGATAACCAGAATGTGGCCTTGGGAAGGGTGTGACATACGGCTAGGGAGGGCCTTGCTGCAAGGTGGCGGCAACACTACTCCTCCCCCTACCCCCACGCAAGACAGGGATTACCCTGCCGGACCGGGAGCTGCCCGCCCTCAGGCGCCCGAAGCGTCCGCCGTGTCGACCGGCAGAAACTCCGGGGTCACGACCGTCCCGGCAGCGGCATCCGGCACCGCGCCGTCCACCTCTGGCGGAACGATGTCCGGCTCACCGGGAGAAGGTTCTGGAGCCGCTTCGGGCTCAGCGGGTGCGGCATCGGGATGCGACTCGGGTGCGGCCTCGGGAGAGACGGCGGAAGGCTGCTGCGCCGGCGCTTCATCGCCGGCATCGTCGTCCATGGGATCGTCCAGGAAGGGGTCGTCCTGGATCTGGCCATCGTGCACCGCGTATTCGCGGCGCTGCAGGTAAAGATCGCGGATGAAGAGATAACGGTCGCCCTGGATGATGTCCTCCAGGTCCAGCAGGCTGGCACGGCTGTTCACCACGTCCACGCCCGTCAGGGCCCAGTCGGCCTCATTGGAAATCAGGCGACGGCGGGGGTTGGCGACACGGTCCACGGCAAAGCCGCCGGCATCGCGCACCGAGCTCGGCCCCAGAAAGGGCATCATGAGATAAGGCCCTGACGGCACGCCCCAGACGCCCAGGGTCTGGCCGAAGTCTTCATCGTGCGCCGGCAGCTTGATACGGGTGGCCACATCCATCACGCCCACCACGCCCACCGTGGAATTCACAACGAAACGCAGGGTGTCACCACCGGCCTGCCGGAACTTGCCCTGCAGGAGATCGTTCATCACCACGAGAGGAGAGCGCAGATTGCTGAAGAAATTGGTGACACCGGTACGCACGGGATCAGGCGTGACAGCCTTGTAGCCCTTGGCCACCGGCTTCAGCACATAACGGTCGGCCGCATCGTTGAAACGGAACATGGAGCGGTTGAATTTTTCCCAGGGGTCGGGATTCTTCGCAGGCACCGCTCTGAACTCAGCCGTCTGTTCTCCTGCCGGCCCATCCACCGGGGCCGTGACAGGTGCGGGCGCGTCTTCCGCCAGCGCCATGGCCGGCAGCAGCAACAAGGCCGGCCACAGGGAAACACGCAAAGCCATGAACACGTCCTGATTCCGTATCGCAAGGCCGGCCATTCTAGGGCCAGCCGCGCTTTAATCAAAACCCGATGCACATTGCACGTGCAGGAGGGCTTCGGCCGTAAAGGCCAGTAGAAAAACGGGCAAATCAGGAAGCAGAAAGCCGTTCCTGCGAAGCGCAAGGCGCTCCATCCGCTGGCAGGCAAACACCAAGAATCACGCCCAGCCGCTGCAAATCCGCCAGCATGGCTGTTCCCGCCTGCACGAAGGCCTCTTCTGCGGCAGCATCTGCCGGCACGGCCGCTTCCACCGCCAGTTGCTGCAGGAGTTCACGGCCACTGCAGGTGCGGCTGGCCTGCATCATCTCCACCAGTCGCGCCGACAGCGCACTCACCACCAGAAGCGACACCTTGTCGTCGTCATCGCGGTACAGCAGCAGGCAGGTGGCTTGTGCCGGTGGCTCGGGCAAGGGAGGATTTTCCGGGCCCAGCTCATGCACGGGCCAGCGATAGGCCAAGGGCCACAGTGCTTGCCGCAGGCAAGGCCGACCTTGCAGCAGATCGGCGGCAGGCAAAGCGGCGGCATCCGGTGCCGTTTCCGCATGATCCGCCGCCAGCAGCATCCACTCGTAATGCAACAGTTCCGCGATCCAGGGGTGCTCCTGCAGCCATGCTGGCCGGGCGGATTGCAGCCATTCGCAAAATTCCAGCGGGATGTCGCGGAAGTACGGACTTTGCGCGCGATGCCCGGCCATGAAAGCGCGCAGCAGTTCGTCCCAGTCAGATGCAACCAGCAGGCTTTTCAGTACCGGATAGGCGGCGTCGACAAAGTCGCGGATATTGCCGTGGATGAGCTCGCGATAAATCTCCAGCCGGCGCGCCTCCAGGGCGGGTGGCGACAGGCGCCCGGGGTCGCGCAGCCAGGCGGTCATCTGCTGCTGTAGCCGGCGGAAATCAGCCACGCGCGGCGGCCTCCAGGAAATCCTGCTGCGCCCGGCGTATGCGGCCGGTCTCGGCCAGCAGGCCGGACAGGGGCGGAATATTGAAGTCACGCTCCAGCAGCGTGGGCAGCAGGCCACAGCGCGCATAGGCACGATCCAGCAAGGCCCAGACCTCGGGGATCACATCAGCGCCGTGCGAATCCACACGCAGGTCGGGCGCCTCCTCGTAATGGCCGGCAATATGCACATACGCAATGCGCTGCGCCGGCAATGCGTCGAGGAAGGTAGTAGCGTCGTAACCGTGATTGATGCTGTTGACGTAGATATTGTTCACATCCAGCAACAGGTCGCAGTCGGCTTTTTCCAGCACGGCCAGCAGGAAATCCAGTTCACTCATGTCGGTGGCCGGCGTGGCGTAATAGGAAACGTTTTCCAGGGCAAGGCGGCGGCCCAGCAGGTCCTGCACCTGCTGCACGCGAGCGGCCACATGGTCCACCGCCTCAGGGGTGAAGGGCATGGGCAGCAGATCGTAGAGATGGCCTCCGTCACCGCTGTAACTCAGGTGTTCGGAATAAATGCGCACCTGGTGCAAATCAAGAAAGGCGCGCAAATCCTTCAGGAAACGGCAATCCAGCAGTGCCGTCCCGCCTATCGACAGCGACAGGCCATGGCAGACAAAAGGATGGCGCTCGGTGAGCCGGCGCAGCTGGCGCGCATGACGCCCGCCCATGCCCATCCAGTTTTCCGGCGCCATCTCGAAAAAATCGGGAAGCGTGGCCAGTTCCTGCATCCGTTCTGCATCAAGCAGCTCATCCATAAAGCTGCGACGCAGGCCAAGGCCCGCGCCCTGCACCGGAAATTCCCGGCCGCCTGCACTCACCACGCTTCCCGCCGCCAGCACTTACTGGCCGGACTTGCCGGCAGCGTCCTTGGCCGTTGTTCCACCGGCCTTACCATCGGCGCCTTTCTGCCCGGCATCAGACTTGGTCTGGCCGGCATCGCTGCTGGCCTCCTTGGGCTTGCTGCCACATTTGCCCTCGCCACACTTGCCTTCCTTGCCGGCATCCGCCACCACCACGCCGGTGACTGCCTTCAGGGCAAAGGGATTTTCCGTGGCATGGGCCGCGCCCGCCACGGAAACAGCAAGGGCGGCAGCCACCGGAAGCAGCGTATTGAGTCGGGACATGATGAAACTCCTTTTGTTGTGAATGCGGAGGAAGAGACTGAAAGCCCTGCGATATCACGGCAGTGGCCGGAACTGCACTTGATGGCAGAACGCCAGCGCCGATACAAGGGCCGCTCACGAATTTACGACCAGCCCCATGCCCCCAGAACGCACAAAGGCCGCATCACGGATGCGGCCTTTGTTGTTCGCAGCACAGTTGTTCCCAGCGCGAAGAGCGCTCAGGCTTATCGCTTGCGCACCACCACGCTGCCTATGGAATAACCGGCACCGAAGGAACAAATGACACCGGTTTCACCCGCCTTGAGATCGGCATGATGCAGGTGGAAGGCGATGATGGAGCCGGCAGAGCTGGTATTGGCGTACTGGTCCAGGATGACCGGCGCCTCTTCACGGCTGAATTCGCGGCCCAGCACGCGCTTGGCAATAAGCTCGTTCATGCTGAGATTGGCCTGGTGCAGCCACATGCGCTTGAGCTTTTCCACCGGAATGTCCAGCTCGGTGATGTGCGAGGTGATCTGCTCGGCCACCATGGGGCAGACTTCCTTGAAGACCTTGCGGCCCTCCTGCATGAAGGTCTTGTCGCGCGCGCCCACGCCGCTTTCATCGCAGCGGTTGAGGAAGCCGAAGTTGTTGCGGATATTGTTGGAAAAAACCGTCTGCAGCCGGGTGCCGACAATATCCCAGGCATCGGTACTGGTGCAGGTGTCGGCTGCTTCCACGATCACGGCCGTGCACACATCACCGAAAATGAAATGGCAGTCACGGTCGCGCCATTCCAGATGCCCCGAGGTGATTTCCGCATTCACCATGAGCACGCAGCGGGCCGAACCTGCGCGCACGGCATCGGCCGCCGCCTGCAGGCCGAAGGTGGCGGAGGAGCAGGCCACGTTCATGTCATACGCCCAGCCCTTCATGCCCATGGCGGCCTGGATTTCCACCGACACGGCCGGATAGGCACGCTGCATGTTGGAACAGGCCAGGATCACGGCATCCACGTCTTCCGGCGTCTTGTTGGCCATCTTCAAGGCCTGCTCGATGGCAGGAATGGCAATCTCGGCCTGAATGGAAATCTCGTCGTTGCTGCGTTCGGGGATGTAAGGGTACATGCGGTCCGGGTCCAGCACGCCGGACTTGTTCATGACATAGCGCGACTTGATGCCGGACGCCTTCTCGATGAACTCCGCGCTGGAATCAGAAAGCGCAGCAAGCTCGCCCCGCGCAATGGCATCGGCATGCTTTTCGTTGTAGCGGCGGACATATTCATTGAAAGCCACCACCAGCTCGGCATTGCTGATGCTTTCCTTGGGAGTAAAGAGCCCGGTGCCGCTGATGACGATCTGCTTCATGAAACCTTACCTGTGTTGTCTGTAGGAGCGGCTTCAGCCGCGAACCCACCGAAAGAAAAAGTATTCGCGGCCAAGAGCCTGTTCAAAGTCTGCTGCGCATCGGCCCTGCGGCGTTCACCCCTCAAGGGGGTACCGAGGAAAAACAGACTCAAAATGCTCATTTACT
>JASLCO010000277.1 GCA_030146505.1 Moraxellaceae bacterium | reverse complement strand
TGTGCACATAGAGCTCGAAATCAAAACCGGAGCCCAGCACATTCTTGCCGATATAGCCGGCAGCGCGAGCTTCATCCAGAGCCTGATTCAGATTGCGTGCCGCATCCACATATTCGCCACGCAGGAAGATATAACCCGTGTTGGCTTTCAGCGCGCGCGCCGAAATCAGCATGCCCTCAATCAACTGGTGCGGCATCTGCTCCATGAGCAGACGATCCTTCCAGGTATTGGGCTCCATCTCGTCCGCATTGCAGAGGAGGTAGCGCACATTCTGGCTATCGTCTTTGGGCATCAGGCTCCACTTCACGCCGGTGGGGTAGCCCGCACCGCCGCGGCCCTTGAGGCCGGAGTCTTTCACCGCATTGACGATGTCGTCAGGCGCCAGTTCTTTCAGCGCTTTTTTTGCCGCGGCATAGCCGTTCTTGCTTTCGTATTCTTTCAGCCAGACCGGCTCGGCATCATCACGCAGACGCCAGGTCAGCGGATGGGTTTCAGCCGTGCGGGCAATCTTGTTGGCGGGACCAAACGAAGACAGCTTTTTATTGCTAGCTGACGGCGTCATTTGTATTCCTCCAGCAAGCCGATAACGGATTCGGGAGTGAGGCCGCCATGGGTGTCTTCATCCACCATCATGGTCGAGCCCTTGTCGCAATTGCCGAGGCAGCACACCGGCAAAAGAGTAAAGCGGCCGTCTTCCGTGGTTTCGCCAACACCTATGCCGTACTTCGCCGTGATGGCATCCATCACCTGCTCGTGGCCGTTGATGAAGCAGACCATGCTGTCGCAAACCTTGATGACATGACGGCCCACCTGCTGGCGGAAAATCTGGCTGTAGAAAGTCGCAACGCCTTCCACATCGGAAGCGGGAATCTTCAGCACTTCGGCAATGGCGGGAATGGCGCCATCGGGCACCCAGCCATGCGCCTCCTGCACGATTTTCAGTGCATCGATGCTGGCCGCGCGTGCGTCCGGGTAATGGTGGACAACGTGCTCGATTTCGGCACGCAGTTCGGGAGCCAGCGTGAAGCGGCTGGTGGCAATAAGGTTTGTCATCTGTCCACGTCCGCCATCACGAAATCAATGGAAGCCAAATACGCAATCAGATCCGGGATCATGGATCCGCGAATCACGGCAGGAATCTGCTGCAGATGCGCAAAGCTGGGCGTACGTATACGCGTGCGATAGCTCATCGTGGCCTGATCGGAAGTCACGTAGTAGCTGTTGATGCCCTTGGTGGCTTCGATCATGGTCGAGGCCTCACCAGCCGGCATCACCGGACCCCAGGACACGGACAGGAAGTGCGTGATCAGGGTTTCGATATCCTGCAGCGTGCGCTCTTTGGGCGGCGGCACGGTCAGCGGATGATCTGACTTGTACGGGCCCGCCGGCATATTCTTCAGGCACTGCTCGATGATGCGCAGGCTCTGGCGCATTTCTTCGATACGCACCATGGCGCGGTCGTAGGCATCACCATTTTGCGCCAGCGGCACTTCGAATTCGAAATTTTCGTAGCCGGAATAAGGACGCGCTTTGCGCAGATCGAAGTCCACGCCAGTGGCACGCAGACCGGCACCGGTCACGCCCCACTCCAAAGCTTCTTTCGCGTTGTACTGCGCCACACCCACGGTACGCGCTTTCATCACGCGATTTTTCATCGCGGCTTTTTCGTATTCGTTAAGGCGTTTGGGCATCCAGTCAATGAATTCGCGCACCTTGCGATCCCAGCCCTGCGGCAGGTCATGCGCCACGCCACCGATGCGATACCAGGCCGGATGCATGCGGAAGCCGGTAACGGCTTCGATCACGTCATAGGCTTTCATGCGGTCGGTGAACATGAAGAAGATGGGCGTCATGCCGCCCATGTCCTGGATGTAGGTGCCGAGGAAGAGCAGGTGCGAGGTCATGCGGAAAAATTCCGCCATCATCACGCGTATCACTTCCACGCGCTGTGGCACCTTGATGCCGGCCAGCTTTTCCACCGAGAGCACATAGGGCAGGTTGTTCATCACCCCGCCGAGATAATCGATGCGGTCGGTGTAGGGGATGAAGGAGTGCCAGCTCTGACGTTCGGCCATCTTTTCGGCACCGCGATGGTGGTAGCCGATATCGGGCACGCAGTCGACGATTTCTTCACCGTCCAGTTGCAGCACGATACGGAAAGCACCGTGAGCAGAAGGATGGTTGGGACCGAGGTTGAGGAACATGAAGTCCTCATCGGCAGTGCCACGCTTCATGCCCCATTCTTCGGGATTGAAACGCAGCGCTTCCTGTTCCTGGTCCTGACGCAATGCCGTCAGCACAAAGGGGTCGAATTCCGTGGCACGCGCCGGATAGTCCTTGCGCAGGGGATGACCCTGCCAGGTACGCGGCAGCATGATGCGGAAGAGACGCGGGTGGCCGTCGAAGTGGATGCCGAAAAGATCGTAGACCTCGCGCTCGTACCAGTCGGCATTCGGCCAGATGCCGATCACCGTGGGCAGCTTGAGATCGCTTTCGGAAAGCGCGACCTTGATGCGCACATCCGAATTCCGGTCTATCGAAAGCAGGTGATAGAACACCGTGAAGTCGGATTTGGGCTGGCCATCGCGATGCTTGCGCAGACGCTCGTCAATCGCTGACAGGTCGTAAAGCATCACATAGGGCTTGGGGCTGTTGCGCAGAAAGCGCAACACTTCGGTCAACTGCTCGCGTGGTACCCACACCGTGGGCACATCATCCTTGGTGGGCTGGAAAACCAGGCCATCACCAAATTTGGCGAACAGCTCACGCACGACCTCATATTGAGTGTCAGGCGTGACGGGCGGAAGCGGGGCGTCGTCGGCCATCGTCTTGTCGTCGCAATATTGAAAAACTGTTTTGATGCTGGCTCCTGTAAAGCCGGCATCAGGAATTTTGTGTGCCTTTCTCCCTCTCCCTTTGGGAGAGGGTTGGGGTGAGGGCCGGCGGTGAAATTCAGCGCCGCTCCCTCATCCGCCCTTCGGGCACCTTCTCCCGGAGGGAGAAGGGAAAATGTCAAACCTGGTCGGGCGTGCGCAGATTGGTGACGGCGATGCGTTCTTCCTGTTTGCGCTCACGCTCAGGCTGCATCTGCGGGCGGTACACGCCCTGGTCACCCATCACCCAGGACAGCGGGCGGCGCTCTTTACCGATGGATTCCTGCAGGATCATCAGTGCCTGCAGGAAGGCTTCGGGGCGCGGCGGGCAGCCGGGGATATACACGTCCACGGGCAGGAATTTGTCCACGCCCTGAACCACGGAATAAATGTCGTACATGCCGCCGGAATTGGCGCAGGCACCCATGGAAATCACCCACTTCGGTTCCAGCATCTGTTCATACAGTCGCTGCACCACGGGAGCCATTTTCATGAAGCAGGTACCGGCCACCACCATCACGTCGGCCTGACGCGGTGAGGCACGTATCACTTCAGCGCCGAAGCGGGCCACGTCATGCGGTGCGGTAAAGGCGGTGGCCATTTCCACATAGCAGCAGGACAGACCGAAGTTGTACGGCCAGAGCGAGTTTTTGCGCCCCCAGTTGACTGCGAGGTGGGCAAGGTCTTCCAGCTTGGTCATGAAGATGTTTTTATCGACCTGATCCTGTAGCGGATCGCTGACGACTTCAGTGGAGTGATCTGGATATTGCAGTGCTTTTTCGCCGTCTGGGGTCGCACGCGTGAGGTTGTATTTCATATGCTTTCCTTTTGCAGCTTGGCTTGTTGCACCGCGTTGGCCGCAGCATCAATGGATTGACCGGGAACTAAGCCGCGATTATCGAGCTCGAGCTCTTCCATTGGAATAAAGCGGGTGATTTCAGCCAGATCGAGCGGGGCTTGTTCGCTACCATGACGCTGACGCGCGGCTTTTTCGAGCGCCAAGCGTTTTTCCGGCGCCCAGTCCAGCGCACCGATGCGCCAGATATAGAGCAGGCCGACCAGCAGCACGACCAC
>JASLCO010000264.1 GCA_030146505.1 Moraxellaceae bacterium | reverse complement strand
CGTCGGCACGGCGCAGGCAGCCCCAGTAGCGTCCGTAAAGCGTGCTGTCGTTGTGCAGGAAGAGGGCGCTGGCCAGCGGACCGTCGCCATCTTCGGCGATCACCAGCATGAGCTGGTCTGCCATGCCTGCCGCCAGCCGGCGGAAGAAGTCGCGGTTGAGATAGGGGTGCTGGCCATGCTCGAAATAGGTTTGCTGGTAGCAGCGCCAGAAAAAATCCCAGGCGGCCTCGTCAATGGACGCGCCCTGCAGGCGACGGCAGCGTATGCCGGCCTCCTGCAAGAGGCGTCGCTCGCGTTTCAGGTCTTTGCGCTTCTTGCTGGTGAGCCGTGCCAGGAAACTGTCAAAGCTGTCGTAAGCGCGGTTTTCCCAGTGGAAGCGGCAGCCTTGCCGGATGGCAAAGCCGGCTTCCCGTGCCGGCTCCAGCCACTCCTGCCCCACGAACAGGCCGTGCCAGCCGGAAAGCTGCTGCTGCCCGCATTCGGCCTGCACGGCCTGCAGCACATGGGGTATCCAGTCGGCCGCCTTTTCCTCCGGCGCGAGCAGGAGGCGCGGTCCCGGTACCGGGGTGAAGGGAATGGCAGTCAGCAGCTTGGGGTAATAGGCCAGGCCATGGCGCTCGTAGGCCCCGGCCCAAGCGTGGTCGAAGACATATTCGCCGCGCGAGTCATGCTTGCGGTAAAGCGGCAGCAGCGCGCAAGGCCGGCCATCGCGCTCGAACAGCAGGTGGCAGGGCTGCCATGCACCGGTCCGCCCGACCACGCCCGACTTTTCCAGCGCCTCAAGGAAGACAGGGTGCAGGAAGGGATCGGAAGGGCCGCAGTTCGCCAGCAGCGTGCCTGCGTCGGTGAGCGCGGAAAGGCATCGCCAGGAGGGCGCTGTCATGCGTATAAGCCTAATGGAAACAAGTGCTTGAAATGCGTAAGCTTGGGCGTTGCCTTACAGGTGGTCAAGGGTTGACCACGGCTTGTGTGATTTGCCGGTTGTTGTTGGCGAGGCCATCGCCGGTCTTGTGCCTTGCGTCCAAGGATTTTTTCATGAAAAAGAAACACATCATCGTGCTGATCTATATCGCGCTGGCGCTGGGATCGGCCATCAATGGCTTCGTCATGATGCTGGCTCCCGATTCCTGGTTCCATGCCATGCCGGTGCCGCTGGAAAAAGGTGACAAGGCGCCCCTGTATTTCATTTATCTCCTGGGCATTGCCAGTCTGACGGTGTCGCCGCTTTTCTACTGGTGCTCGCGTAACCTGAAAAAGCGCAAGCCGGTGCATCTGGCGCTCACCTTTTTCGTGGTCGGCCTTGCCACGGTCACGGCGCTGGAAGTGGCGTTGTCACCGGTCATTCCCGCCGAGCCTGCATTCTGGCTGCCGCTGCTTTCCCTGGTCTTCCTGCCGGCCGTCATCATGCTGGTGATGGCGCTGCCGCCTTTGCCCACCCGTGTGAAAGGGCCGCGCGAGCAAGGACAGGTGAAATGGTTCAATGCCACCAAGGGCTTCGGTTTCATCACCCGCGCACAGGGCGATGATGTGTTTGTGCATTACCGCTCCATTCGCGGTGAAGGGCACCGCACCCTGCGCGAAGGCCAGAAGGTGGAGTTCGTGGTGATGAAGGGCGAGAAAGGCTTGCAGGCCGAAGACGTGCAACCGCTCTGAGCGGCGGCGTGCAGCAGGAAGAGGAAATGACGACAACGAAAAAACGCTATCACGAGCCTGCCCCGCAGATTGATGTCGAGGAATTCCGCAAGGTGGTGCAAAGCCGCCGCTCGGTGCGCAAGTTTGACGAAACCCCGGTGCCGGATGCGGTGCTGGACGATTGCATAGATCTGGCGCTGCTGGCACCCAACTCCTCCAATCTGCAGCCCTGGGAATTCCACGTGGTGAAGACACCGGCCCTGCAGAAGCAGCTGGCAGCCGCCTGCCTCGGCCAGAATGCCGCCACCACGGCGCGGGCGCTGGTCGTCATCGTGGCGCGCCTCGACACCTGGCAGGAGCACAGCGACATGATGCTGGATGCCTGGCCGCTGGAGTCGGCCATGCCGAAAATCGTCGACAACTACTATCGCAAATTCGCCAAGATCCATTACACGCAGGGGCCGCTCAACACCTTCGGCCTCGGCAAACGTGCCTTTGCCACGGTGGCCGGCATGAAGCGCGCCGTGCCCCGCGGCCCCTTCACCCACGCCGACATGCGCGTGTGGGCGGCCAAGACGGTGGCGCTGGCCGCCGAGAATTTCATGCTGGCCATGCGCGCCCATGGCTTTGATTCCTGCCCCATGGAAGGTTTCGACGAGCACCGTGTGCGTCGCCTGCTCAAGCTTCCCGGCGACAGCTTCGTGGTCATGGTCGTGGGCTGTGGCAAGCGCGCCGCCGATGGTATTTACCATCCCCGCATACGTTTCGAGCGCGAACGCTTCGTGAAGGAACACTGAGCATGAAAAAACTGGTGTGGGCGGTAACGATTCTTGCCGCAGTGGGGGCGGGCCTGTTTTTCGGCCGGGATTATTTCGGCATCACGGACATACCGGTGGCCGAGCTTCGCCAGAAATATGGCGATGGAGCCTATTTTGTCGATGTGCTGGGAACGCAGGTACGCGTGAAGGAGGCCGGGCAGGGTGAGCCGCTGTTGCTGCTGCACGGTTTCGCTTCCTCTGCCGATACCTGGGACGGCTGGCTGGCTCGCCTGTCACCACACTTCCGTGTGATTGCCGTCGATGTGGCGCCATTCGGGCTGACCGGTCCGCTGCCGGGCCGCACCATGTCTGCGGAAGAGTTGCAGAATTTCATGGATGCGCTGGTACAGCGGCTGGGGTTGTCGCACTTCTATCTGGCCGGCAATTCCCTGGGCGGCTATATCTCCTGGAATTACACCCTGCGTCATCCTGGGCAGGTGAAAAAGCTGGTGCTGGTGGATGCCGCCGGCTATCCGCTGGAGCCGCCGCTGCCGGTCAGGCTGATGAAGCTGCCGGTATTGCGCGACATCACCGCGCATTTCTCGCCGCGCTTCATCGTGGCGCAAAGCATTCGCGATGTTTATGGCCACCCGGAAAATGTGACCGATGCGCAGGTACGGCGCTATCAGGACATGATGCGTCGCGAAGATGCCCGGCCAGCGGTTTCCACTCTGGTCAATCACCTGGATTTCAACGCCAGGGGCCCTGATGGCATGGCCATCAAGGATATCAAGGTGCCCACGCTCATCCTCTGGGGTGAGCAGGACACCTGGATTCCACCGGCACATGCCGCGCTTTTCCATCGCGATATCGCCGGCAGCCAGCTTGTCATGTACGAAGGGCTGGGCCATATCCCCATGGAAGAAGACCCGGCCCGCACCTCGCTGGATGTTGCCCGTTTCCTGTTGGGAGCCACGCCGGCTCCTGCCCAACCTGTTTCCTCTCTGTGAGTTCCGTTTCTGTGAGTATCGATAGCCAAGACCGTTTCCATTACGACCCCACCGGATGGGATGCCGCCAGCTATGCCGTTCCTGCCGAAGAGGGCAAGCTGCGTTTTTCCGATCTCGGGCTGCCGACGCCCGTGTTGCATGCCATCGCCGACCTCGGTTTCCAGTACTGCACACCGATCCAGCAGCGCGTGCTGCGTTTCACCATGGCCGGCCACGATTCCATCGGCCGTGCGCAGACCGGCACCGGCAAGACGGCGGCCTTCCTGCTCACCATCCTCACCGATCTTTTGAAAAATCCGCCGGATGAAGAGCGTTACACCGGTGAGCCGCGTGCCCTCATTCTCGCGCCCACGCGCGAGCTGGCCATGCAGATCGCCAAGGATGCGCAGGCCCTGGCCAAGTACACCGACCTCAAGATCGTCACCGTGCTTGGCGGCATGGATTATGACAAGCAGCGCAAGCAGCTCACGGAGGAATTCGTGGACATCGTGGTGGCGACGCCGGGGCGTCTCATCGATTTTGCCGGCAAGCAGGACATCTACCTTGATCGTGTGGAAACCCTGGTCATCGACGAAGCCGACCGCATGCTGGACATGGGCTTCATTCCCGATGTGAAGCGCATCGTGCGCATGACTCCGCCCAAGACCAGCCGCCAGACCCTGCTGTTTTCCGCCACCTTCACCCGTGACGTGATCAATCTCGCCGAGCAGTGGACCTACAACGCCATCAAGGTGGAAATCGAGCCGGAAAGCGTGACCACGGAAAGCGTGGAGCAACTGGTTTACATCACCACCACCGAGGACAAGTACAAGCTGCTCTACAACCTCATCGTGCAGAACAATCTCGAGCGCGTGATGGTGTTTGCCAACCGCCGTGACCAGACGCGCAAGCTGTCGGAAATGCTGCGCGACCACCGTATTTCCTCGGCCCTGCTCTCGGGCGACGTGCCTCAGGACAAGCGCGTGAAGACGCTGGAAAATTTCCGCGCCGGCAAGATCAAGGTGCTGGTGGCGACCGATGTGGCCGGTCGCGGCATCCATGTGGATGGCGTGAGCCATGTGGTGAATTTCACCCTGCCCGAGCAGACCGACGACTATGTGCACCGCATCGGCCGCACCGGCCGGGCCGGCACGACCGGCACCAGCGTGAGTTTTGCCTGTGAAGACGATGCCTTCATGATCCCCAAGATCGAAGAAGCCATAGGCCGCAAGCTGCCCAGCAAATATCCGGAAGAAAATTTGCTGGCACCCATTCCGCCCGTGCGTGGTGAAGGGCGTGGCGAGCGCCACCGCAGTGACCGGAGCGCTTCGGAATGAGCTGGCAGCGCATCGCGCCGGAAGCCGCCGCCGAGTTGCTGGCCTCGCGCCAGCCGGTACTGGTGGATGTGCGTGACGAGCATTCTTTCCGCACCGCCCGCATTCCGGGTGCCCGGCGCCTCGACAACCAGTCGGTGCAGGATTTCATCGAAGATACGGACAAGGCCGTGCCGGTGCTGGTGTATTGCTACCATGGCAATTCCAGCCAGAGCGCTGCCGCCTGGCTTGCGGAAAAAGGCTTTGCCGAGGTCTACAGCCTGGATGGTGGCTTTGAATACTGGCGCGGGCAGTATCCCGTCGAATCCTGAGTCTTTCCCTTCTTGTGTCCGTGCTCCCGTAGGAGCGGCTTCAGCCGCGAACCTTTCCGTATATCTCCCTCTCCCTTTTTGACAGGACGAAAGCGCCGCGATTATTCACCTTGCGCTTGTATGCCAAGGAAATAAGCGTTCGCGGCTGAAGCCGCTCCTACATACCGAAAACAGCGGCCTCATTCCTTCCAGATTTTTTCCAGGAGGGTGCGCACTTCGCGCAGCAATTGTCCGTCGGCATTGTCGCTGGCCGTAATGAAGCTCAGGTCGGTTTTCAGTTCCAATCCGGGAATGACAAGAACGCGGCCCTGTGTGGCCCATTCACGTGCCAGTGATTCGCGCAGCAGCGCAAGGCCAAGCCCGGCCGCCACCAGTTCGGGAAAGTCTGCTTCCTGGCCGCCGGCCAGCACGGTCTTCGGGTGCAGGTTGTGCTGGCGCCAGAATTCCTGATGCAGCGCGTGCTGGGCGGAAAAGGGCAGCGCGCCTATCCAGGGCAGCTTGCCCAGGCTACGCACATCGCCGCTGGTTTTGTCCTGCCAGTCCGGTGGCGCAATCACGCTGAAGTGCAAGCTGGCCAGCGGCCAGCCCGCCACATTGCTGTAGGGATTGCGGCCGATGAAAAAACCCGCGTCCAGTTCCTTCTTGCGCACCAGATTGAGGATGTCACCGGAAAGTCCCGGACGCAGTTCCATGTCCAGCAGGGGATGGCTTTCATGCAGGGCGCGACAGAGCGGGCCGAGACGCAGCAACTGCGGGGTAAGCGTGGTGCCAAGGCGCAGGCGGGCACGGGTCTTGCCCGACATCTGCTGTGCGTTTTCCCGCAGGTGGCGTGCCCCGGCCAGCAAGGTGCGGGCTTCTTCGATGAGCTCGCTGCCGGCCCGGGTCAGGGCCACGCCGCCGGCAATGCGCTCGAACAGCGGCAGGCCGAATTCCTCTTCCAGTGCCTTGATCTGTGCAGTGACCGCAGGCTGGCTGAGATGCAGCACCTCGGCAGCCTGGGTGAGGTTGCCGTGTTCGGCCACGGTCACAAAAGTGCGCAGTTGGTAAAGCTCCATCCGTCACCTCTTTCCGGGCCTGCCAGAGGCCGTACGAGCGTGTTTCATCAGGG
>JASLCO010000343.1 GCA_030146505.1 Moraxellaceae bacterium | reverse complement strand
GCCTTGATCTGGGCGTTCAGGCGGCTCTTGTGACGAGCGGCCTTGTTCTTGTGGATGATGCCCTTGTCGGCCATGCGGTCGATGACAGGAACGGCGCTGGTGTAAGCAGCAGCGGCATCAGCCTTGTTGCCGGTGGCAATGGCGTTCACAACCTTCTTGATATAGGTGCGAACCATGGAGCGCAGGCTGGCGTTGTGGGCGCGCACCTTGTCGTTCTGGCGAGCACGCTTCTTGGCTTGTGCAGAGTTGGCCACAGTGGGGCTCTCCTGAAATTAGTGCAATGAAATGGGTTTCCGGGCGCATCCCGAAACAGGCGCGCAATTCTGCCGATGGGGGGAGGGGAAGTCAACCGGCTTGTCCTTCTCTGGAGGGACGGTCCTGGGCCGGCGGGGTGAAACGTGAGGGCGGGCTTTGCCCTGCCTGTGAATCGTTAGACGCAAAAGCGGCTCGGCGGGTTTCACGACTCACGTTTCACACGAAGCCGCAGGCGAGGTCACGTTTCACTCCGGCTCAAGGCCTCTGGCCAGCCCCGTCACAGGCAATTTCGGCTGGCGTCAGCGCCCGCCATGCGCCCGGCGCCAGCCCCGGGTCCAGTTCTATGCCTGCCACCGCTTCCCGGTGCAGGGCCTCCACATGGTTGCCGATGGCGGCAAACATGCGTTTCACCTGATGGTAGCGGCCCTCCTGCAGCCAGAGCAGGGCCTCCTTTTCTCCCAGGATTTCCAGCCGGGCCGGGCGTGTGCGCTGGTCTTCCTCGCCACGCAGCAGAAGGCCCCGGGCAAATTGCTCTATGGCACCCTGTTCTATCGGGCGAGCGGTGTGGACGCGATAGCGCTTTTCGTGGCTGCCGGGCGCCTTGATGCGGTGAGACCACTGGCCATCGTCGGTGATGAGCACAAGGCCGGTGGTGTCGATGTCCAGCCGGCCGGCCACGTGCAGGCCCGTGCCCGCTTCACCGGCCAGCAGGTCCAGCACGGTCTGGTGGTTGCCGTCTTCAGTGGCGCAGACCACGCCGGCCGGCTTGTACAGCATGAGGTAACGCGGGCCACGGGCGCTGACGAGTTCATCGTCCAGACGGACTTCATCGCCCGCGCGTAACACGAGGCCGGCATCGCGCACGGCTTCGCCATTCACGGTGAGCCGATTGGCTCGCAAGAGCTGGCGGACTTCACTGCGGGAATAGGCGGTATTGCTGGCAACAAACTTGTCTAGGCGCATGGGCCGGCATTGTACGAGCCGGCCCGAGGCCCCTGCAAAAGCGTCTTGCGCCTGTCTGTTGCCCTCTCTGTGGGAGCGGCTTCAGCCGCGATGGCAACACAGGTGCTGGAGCCGGTTCCATTGCCTGGCCCTTGATCGCGGCTGAAAGCGCTATGCGCAGGTCATGCGGTGTTTGTGCGGGCCGGTTTCGCGGCCGTGTGGCCTCCGTTACCATCGCGGCCTTGCGCACGTCGCGCTGTCTGCTGCATTCCCGGGGTTTTCATGTCTGCGTCCACGCCTGTTCCTCCTGCCGCGCCCGGAGCTTCCGGAAAAAAGGGCGGAGGACTGTGGCGGTCCACGCTGGTGGTCAGCGCCATGACCATGCTTTCGCGCATCGCCGGTCTCGTGCGCGACATGGTTTATCTCAATCTCTTTGGTGCCGACCGTTTCATGGACGCCTTCCTCGTGGCGTTCAAGATTCCCAATTTCCTGCGCCGCCTTTTTGCCGAGGGGGCGTTTGCCCAGGCTTTTGTGCCGGTGCTGACCGAGGTCAAGACTCAGCGCGGTGATGCTGCGGTGAAAGAACTGGTCGACAGGGTGGCCGGCTCGCTTTCCATCGTGCTGGGCAGCCTGACGATGGTGGCCATGGTGGCCTCGCCCCTCATCATCCTGCTGTTTGCACCGGGTTTTCGCGGCGATGAGCTCAAGTTCGACCTGGCATCGGACATGTTGCGCATCACCTTTCCCTATCTGCTGCTGATTTCGCTGACCGCCTTTGCCGGCGGCATTCTCAACAGCTACGGCAAGTTCGGCTCTGCCGCTTTCACGCCTGTGCTGATGAATCTGGTGATGATTGCCTTTGCCGTGTGGGTGTCACCGCTGATGGCGCAGCCGGTAATGGCGCTGGCCTGGGGGGTGCTGCTGTCGGGTTTCGTGCAACTGGGTTTCCAGGTGCCTTATCTGCGGGAAATCCGCATGCTGCCCCGTTTCAAGCCGGGTTTCAAAGACCCGGAAGTGAAGCGCATCCTGACGCTGATGGTGCCGGCCATGTTTGGCGTATCCGTCAGCCAGATCAACCTCCTGCTGGATACCATCCTGGCATCTTTCCTCATTACCGGCTCCGTTTCCTGGCTGTATACGGCCGAGCGCCTGACCGAACTGCCGCTGGGCCTCATCGGCATCGCCGTGGCCACCGTCATCCTGCCCTCGCTGTCCGCCAAGCACGCGCAGAAATCGGAAGATGAATTCCGGGCCATGCTGGACTGGGCATTGCGCGTCATCGTGCTGGTCGGCCTGCCGTCGTCCATTGCCATGGGCATCCTCGCCGGCCCCCTGATTGCGGCCCTTTTCCATCATGGCAAGTTCACGGCGGAAGACGTGGCCATGTCGGCAGGCGCCTTGCAGGCACTGTCGGGCGGCATCCTCGCCTTCATGCTCATCAAGGTGTTCGCGCCGGGTTATTTTGCCCGGCAGGACACGAAGACGCCGGTGAAGATAGGCATCATCGCCATGGTGGCGAACATGGTCTTCAACCTCATGCTGGTCTGGCATTTCAAGCATGTGGGCCTGTCGCTGGCCAGTACACTGTCGGCCTTCCTCAATGCCGGCCTGCTTTACCGGGGCCTGCACCAGAGCGGTGTCTACCGCATCAGGCGGCACTGGATTCCCGTGCTTGCGCGCTATCTGGTGGCCAATGCCGTCATGGCAGCCGTGTTGCTGGCCATCACACCCGCCCTTTCCTGGTGGACGGCCCCCGGCCATGGCAACTGGATCAAGGTGGTCTACATCCTTGGTATCTGCGCTGCCGGCGCCCTGGCCTATTTCGCTGCACTTTTTGCCGTGGGCTTCCGCCTGCAGGAGATACGCCATCACTAGGAGCGGCCCGGGAAGCAGGGGGCGGGAGCCCGGACGCCAGGCAACTGACGGGCCGGGCTTCTTTCTTTATACTGCGCGACCTGTTTTCCGGTGCTGACCTCGCGATGGAACTGATACGCGGCATCCACAACCTGCGCCCCCGTCACTTGGGTTCCGTAGTGACCATAGGCAATTTCGACGGGGTGCACCGCGGTCATCAGGTCATACTCGCCGGCCTGAAAGAGGCGGGGCAGCAACTGGGTCTGCCGGATACCGTCATGATTTTCGAGCCGCAGCCCCAGGAGTTTTTCCAGGGCGAGCAGGCGCCGGCCCGGCTCATGAACTGGCGCGACAAGATTGATGCGCTGGAATCCACCGGTGTATCGCGTGTGCTCTGCGTGCGCTTCGATGAAAGATTCCGCGGCCTCACCGCGCGCCAGTTTGTCGAGCAGTTGCTGGTGCAGGGCCTGGGCTGCCGGCATCTGGTGATAGGCGACGATTTCCGTTTTGGCTGCGACCGTGGCGGCGACTTCGCCATGCTGCAGGCCTCGGGCCGGGAATTCGGTTTCGAGGTGAAAAACACCACGACCGTGGTGGTGCAGGGTGGTCGTGTCAGCAGTACCCGTATACGTGCGGCCATCAAGGCCGGGGATTTCAGGCTGGCGGAAAACCTGCTGGGTCGCCCTTACCGCGTGAGCGGCCATGTGGTGCATGGCGACAAGCTGGGGCGCACCCTTGGTGTGCCCACCGCGAACATCCCGCCGCGTCGCCTGCATTCGCCGCTTTCCGGTATTTACACCGTGACAGTAGAAGGGGCTGCCGCCGGGACGGTATATGGCGTGACCAGTGTCGGTCGTCGTCCCACCGTGAACGGCAAGGACGAACGCATAGAAACCTATCTGCTGGATTTCAGCGGAGAGATTTACGGTCGTCGCATACGCGTGACCTTTCACCACAAGCTGCGCGAAGAATTGAAGTTCGATTCCCTGGATGAGCTGAAAGTGGCGATGGCAAAAGATATTGCGGATGCCCGGGCTTATTTCGGTTTGCCTCCCCTCCCCCCACGCGGGGGAGGGGCCGTGCATTCTCCCTCTCCCGCCGGGTGAGGGCCGGCCTTTGATTCAGCGCCAGCGTTGGATTTGGCACCGCTGTTTCTCCCTCACCCCAGCCCTCTCCCCGCAGGCAGGGAGAGGGAGCAAAAAAACGAAGTGAAAAAAACATGACCACAGACTACAAAGCCACGCTGAACCTGCCCGAAACCGGTTTCGCCATGAAGGCGAGCTTGTCCACCCGCGAGCCCGCCATGGTGGCCGCCTGGCAGGAAAAAAAGCTCTACCAGCAAATTCGCGAAGCGCGTCGCGGCGCGCCCAAATACATCCTGCATGATGGCCCGCCCTATGCGAATGGCGATATCCATATCGGCCATGCCGTGAACAAGATCCTCAAGGACATCATCGTCAAGTCCAAAACGCTTTCAGGTTTTGATGCGCCTTATGTGCCGGGCTGGGATTGTCATGGCCTGCCGATCGAGCTGAATGTGGAAAAGAAGGTCGGCAAGCCCGGCCATAAAGTGACGGCCAAGGAGTTCCGCCAGCACTGCCGTGATTACGCTTTGACGCAGATTGATCGCCAGCGCGATGCTTTCAAGCGTCTCGGTATTCTGGGTGACTGGGAAAATCCCTATCTCACCATGGAGTTTGCGCAAGAGGCCGGCAATATCCGCACGCTGGGCAAGATTGCCGCCAACGGCCATCTCTACAAGGGCTACAAGCCGGTTAACTGGTGTCTGGACTGCGGTTCGGCGCTGGCCGAAGCCGAAGTGGAATACGAAGACAAGAATTCCGATGCCATAGACGTGGCCTTCCCGGTGACCCGCGCTGATATTCTGGCCAAGGCTTTTGCTGTGGATGCTGCGCAGATCGATGCGCCGGCTTTCCTGGTTATCTGGACCACCACGCCGTGGACACTGCCCGCCAATCACGCCATCTCCGTGCATCCCGAGCTGCCGTATGCGCTGGTGCGTGCGGAAAATGCCGAAGGTGAAGTGCAGTTCCTGGTGCTGGCCGAGGCGCTGGTGGAAGGCGCGCTCGAGCGCTTTGAGATGACCGGCAAAGTCGTGGCCACGACGCGCGGCGAAGCGCTCTGCAATACCGTGGTGGTGTTGCCGGAGCAGGGCCAGCCGGTAGGCGAAGTGACCAACATCATTGCCGAGCCTTATGTGCAGCATCCTTTTGCCAATAGCAACGGCAAGCCGCGCGACGTCATCGTGCTGGGCGGCGTGCATGTCACCGCCGACTCCGGTACCGGTCTTGTGCACACGGCGCCGGCGCATGGTGTGGACGACTTCAATGTCTGGAAAGGCGTATCGCAAAAAGGCGCTGCTGCGGCACCTGCCTGGTTCGATCCGGAGTTCACCACGCCGGTAGATGGCGGAGGCGTTTATCACACGGCAGAAACTTTTGCCTCGGGCCATGGTCAGCATATCCACAAGGCCACGGACACCATTTTCACGGCGCTGAAAGAGCGTTCGCGCGCCAATCGCAATCTGCTGCTGGCGCACAAGAAAATCCGCCACAGCTATCCGCATTGCTGGCGCCACAAAACACCTATCGTGTTCCGTGCCACGCCGCAATGGTTTATCGGCATGGAGACCAGGGGTCTGCGCGACGATGCCATGAAGGCAATTCCGGCAGTGAGCTGGACGCCGGACTGGGGCCAGGCGCGTATTGAAAACATGGTGTCGGGTCGCCCGGACTGGTGTATCTCGCGTCAGCGTACCTGGGGTGTGCCCATTGCGCTTTTTGTTAACAAGGCTACGGGCGAGTTGCATCCGCGTACGCTGGAACTGATCGAGCAGGTAGCGTTGCGTGTCGAAAAAACCGGTATCGATGCCTGGTTTGATCTGGAAGCACGCGAACTGCTGGGCGATGAAGCCGAGCAGTATGAAAAAGTGCAGGACACCCTGGATGTGTGGTTCGACTCGGGTGTGACCAATGACTATGTACTGGAAAAGCGCCCGGAACTGCGCTTCCCGGCTGACCTTTATCTGGAAGGCTCCGACCAGCATCGTGGTTGGTTCCAGTCTTCGCTGCTGGCTTCACTGGCGGCCAAGGGCCAGGCGCCGTATCGCGGCGTTCTGACGCACGGTTTCACCGTGGACGGGCAGGGTCGCAAGATGTCCAAGTCCGTGGGCAATGTGATTGATCCACAGAAAGTGATGCAGACCCTGGGTGCTGACATCATCCGTCTCTGGGTGTCGTCGACGGATTATCGCGGCGAGATTGCGGTGAGTGAGGAAATCCTCAATCGCATGTCGGATTCGTATCGCC
>JASLCO010000419.1 GCA_030146505.1 Moraxellaceae bacterium | reverse complement strand
CTTTCTGGAGGTCACGCCCACTGGTTCAAAGCGCTGGCGCCTGAGGTACCATTTCGCCTCCAAGGAGAAAATGCTTTCGCTTGGCATCTATCCTGCGGTCAGCCTCATGGAAGCCAGGGAGTCCTGTGATGCCGCCCGAAAGTTGATCGATCGAGGCATTGACCCGAGCGACCATAGAAAGGAAGAAAAAGAGGCGGCCAAGCAAGCAGCAGCGAACTCCTTTGAAGCCATTGCCCTTGAGTGGCTGGAGCGCCAAACCGACAAGGCAGAGACCACCCAAACCAAAGGACGCTGGCTATTACAGTTTGCCATTGATGAATTCGGCCACCGCCCCGTCTCCACCATTACTCCCCCCATGGTGTTGGCGGCCTGTAGGAAGCTGGAAAGCGAGGGCAAGCTGGAAACTGCCCGCCGGGTCAAAGCGAAGTGCGGCCAAGTCTTCCGCTATGCCGTCGCAACTGGCCGGGCCGAGCGCGACCCAACACCCGATTTGAGGGGCGCCCTCAAGACACCTATTGTTCGGCATCGAGCTGCCATCACCGACCCAAAGGCTGTAGGGCAGCTATTAAGGGACATCGACCAATATGGAGGGCAGTTCACCACGCTTTGCGCCCTGAAGCTTTCGCCCATGGTCTTCATTCGCCCCGGGGAGCTTCGAGCCGCCAAATGGGCTGATATTGATCTCGATGAGGCACGGTGGAGCTATACCCCGCCCAAGACCAGGAACCAGACTCAGTTGGAGCACATCATCCCGTTGCCTATTCAGGCCGTTGCCATCCTGAGAGAGCTGCACAAACTCACAGGCCAATATCCCTACGTGTTTCATAGCTGGGGCAAGACGGGGCATATGTCGGAGTCAGCCATCCTAAATGCCCTGCGGCGGATGGGCTACGGGAAAGAGGAAATGACTGGCCATGGCTTCAGGGCTATGGCTCGGACGATCCTAGATGAGGTGCTTAGCTTCCGGGTTGAGCTTATCGAACAGCAATTGGCCCACAGGGTGGCCGATATGCATGGTCGTGCCTATAACCGAACCAGGCACTTGCCTGAGCGAGCCAAGATGATGCAAGCGTGGGCAGATTATCTGGATGGGTTGAAGGCATCCCCATAGAAGCAAAACCTCAAACGTGCAAGGATATAAACTTGGGGCGTACCATTTTGATTTAGGTGATGATGCACACGAAATGGATAGACGTGTTGCTCTGGATTGAAGAGGTCCTTGTATTGCGCCAACCCAACGCCTCTCCCGTTCGTATGCGTGCTGCATACCCAGCAGTACCTTCGCGTGTGGAGGGCCAGTGTTGCTGTCATTACAACCAAAGAACTGTGCCAATGGGGCGGAAGATTCTTGTCAAGCCCAATTAGTGCTCAGGCAAATCAAATACTTTTGTGACGCGGACAAAGAGACTCCATGGGTTCGAAACGTTCCCTACACGTCCAGAGCCCTGTAGACTTTTCTTCTCCACCCCAAAATTATGCCAAGAAAAAGTACTAAGAACGTGGCCCTTGCCTACAACAAAGAAAATGCGCTGAACGCAATTTGCCCTTACTTTACGATGTTTCCGCTTGAGTATCCTAATAAGGTACTCAAAAAACATCTTAAGGAAAAGCCAGTTGTGCTCGACCCATTTTGTGGCCGAGGCACCACTCTATTTTCCGCGCGAAGACTTGGATTTTCTGCTTGGGGCATTGATTCGTCCCCTGTCGCTGTTGCCATCGCAAAAGCAAAACTTGCGAGCTGTGATATAGAGACCCCTCTTAAACTTGCCGTCCATCTAATCTCAAACGTCGAGCCAGCCGAAATACCAGATACTCCGTTTTTCCGCTTAGCGTACCACCAGTCCACGCTTCGCGATGTTTGTGCTCTGCGAGAGGGATTGCTCAGGCTCGAAAATGAAACGGATGCATCATCTATTTTGCGCGCTGCTGCACTTGGATGTTTGCATGGCCCACTTTCCAAGCATGTTGGAAACGCAGGCTACTTTTCAAATCAAATGCCGAGGACTTACGCATCAAAACCTGATTACGCTGTTCGATTCTGGAGTGAACGCGACCTTAAAGCCCCAAAGATTGATGTACTTAACGTACTTCGTCGGAAGATCGAACGCTTGGCCGGACTTGATCAGATTTCTCCGTGTCCAATATCTCATGTTTTACATGGAGACGCTCAGTCGAAAGAACTGTTCCAATCGATCAGCACTGCACCCTCAGTTGTAATCACATCTCCACCCTACTACGGAATGCGGACATATGTTCAGGATCAATGGTTAAGAAACTGGTTTTTAGGCGGCTCCGATTCCATTGACTATTCAGCCGGCCCACAACTTGATCATGGTGGACAACAGGCATTTGCGGCTTCGCTTGGAAAGGTCTGGAAAAACATAGCCAACAGTGCTGCATCTTCTGAATCGCTTCATATGTACGTTCGATTCGGAATAATTCCATCAGCGTTGGTTAATGCAAAAAAACTCTTCCGAGACTCTCTGTGCGAATCCGAAATCAATTGGCGCTTGGTATCTACCCGTTCGGCAAATTCAGCAGATGTCGGTAAGCGGCAAGCAAACCAGATGAAAGCCGGGTCTGCTGCCGCAGCCGAATTCGATTTCCACGTCGAGAGAATTTAATACTGTACGCGCCATTAGTGGTAACGTAGCTTCGCCCGCCTCGAAGTTGACCCAAACGAAACTTGATCAACCAACTCTCGATTACAGAATTCGTCGACGTAGTCTTTGATTGCATGTGCAGTTTCAAGCGCCTTTTTGTCTTGAGGGACATGGCCTGCGAGAGTCATTGGCATGACTACCAAGCATTTGGCCATCGCACGCGAGATGGCCACATTTGTCCTCTCTAGCTGCATCAAGAATGCTTCCTCACCTATAATCACGTCTGCATCCCCGACACCAAAAGTCACAACGATTGTGTGACGCTGACCGCCCTGGAATTTTTCTACAGTATCAACGGCCGAGTCGATCAAGTCCGGTGAATCAGAAGGGAAGATTGACCGCAGCTCCCGAATCACCAAGGCACGTTGAGCGCGATGTGGCGTCACGATTCCGATGCACTGCCCCCAGAACTGCTCAGGGGTAGGTGTCGTATGCACCACGACACCTCGCCCATCAAGTTCCGCGCTCACTGTCTTCCTAAGACACCAGACCAAGGCGGCGACGATCTTGGCTTCGAAAGAATTGCTTTGCGACGACAAGTCATCGTCATGGAGCAACGTCAGCACTTTCTTCGTGGGATCAAGTATATCCGGCCACAGATGCGACCAAGGCAAGGCCACTGGAAAGCTGGAAGCAGGGGTTGGCACTGGCGCCAAGAGATGAAGTGCCGTCGCGGCGTTTGACGCCTTCAACGTTGCTCGGTAGCCGATCGTACGGGCATAGGCAACAATGTCTTCCGCTGAACGATAATTCTCTTCAAGCGGACACGGAATTATTTGACTGCCAAACGGACGGTCAAGCAGGTATTTCTGGATGCTGCCTACCAAGTATTCGGCATCTTTAGGTGGCTCAAGCGCCATGATGGGTGGCATCTGAAGCTGGTCACCAGCAATGATCAGTCTCGCCTCTTCCTTTAAGGTAGCCAATGGCGAGATTGCATGAGAAACCTGAACTTGGGAACTTTCATCGATAATTACGACATCGAAAATCGGTGCAACATGGCGGCCATAGATCCATTCGGCAAACTTGTATGCCTGCATCGTCGCCGTGGCGACAATCGTGACAGCATCTGTTTTCGCCAGACTGGCAAGACAATCTTGTGTTTCCTGATTGGCCTGATTCAGGTTGAATGACTCGACTCGCAGATGTGAGCTAGTTGCGGAGAACATTCTTGGTGCTTGCGACGAAGAATATCCAACATAAACCTCAGCAGGACAAGCTGCATCGTTGTCTAGCACCTCAACAACACGACCAATAATCTCCTCAACAGCCTTGTACGTCGGTCCGGCGACTAGCAACTTCAATGGTTGCCCCTGCTTCACCGCAGCATGCACAAGCCCGTGAATACATCCAGTAAGTGTTTGCGTTTTCCCAGTGCCTGGTGGCCCCCAAATAATCGTCAGACCTTTTTCCGCTGCCTGAGCTACAGCATCGGCCTGACTAATGTTCAGGTTGTGCTTGGCCTTGGCATAGACTGCAATCGATGCGGCCTGCGTCTCAGTAACGACGGATGTTGCGTGAAGAGTGTTGGCCTCCCATAGTACGCGAGCAAGAGGAGTTACAGGGTCTGAGCCGGGGCGCGCCGTCCCAGCACCCATCGCAGTGGCCGCATTGCTATCTGCTACCGCGATAGACGGGTTCCCTACAGCAGTGAGAATCCTCTTGACCGTCTCGTACCACTTGAACGAGCTCTGACCTTTGGTAACGAAGATGTCGTTTAGCAAGTCAATAGTCGAATTGGTCAGCAGATACGGAACGAAAGCCGCATCGCGCCAGTTAGTTAACTTCAGGACTGCCTTTTGCATGCTTCGGTCAAAGGACACAAGCGTTACGGAGAGCGCCGACCACAGCGGTGCAAGCAACGTATCGCTCTGCCCCGGGTAAAGAGGCGCGCCACCGGAGATCAGGTCCCTTCCACGCTGCAAGGGAAGCCCAGGATGACCTTCCTTTCCGAGAGCAAGATATCCTTCGTTGTCATCAAGCTTGGCCTCGGTTGAACCAAGAAGCACATCAAAAATGTACTCATTCGGCACACCCGTTGGTTGTCCGTTGGTGAGCCGAACCGCTTCGTAACTGGCTTCTAATGCCTCGGCATCAAGCGCTAGGCGCTGATGGGACTCCAGCTTTCTGGTGTGATACTGCAGCTCCTCCCACCAAACCCAAAGCTTGCTGTCGAACGCAACGTCGCGAGCGCCCTGAGGAATAGACAATGCCAACTTTGGAGCATTTGCCTTAAGCTGCCCCCTGAAGTCTGTGCGCAGTCGCTCGACGACACTATTTAGTGCCCGGCATTGCTTCTCCAGCGCATTGCCAAACTCCTGAATGACGGTGTTGCGAGGAATGGTAACGGAACCTCGTTTAATCGTGGTGACGTTGCTCCAAATCTCGTAAATACGCTCTCGAGGGATACCGTTGGTGAGGAACTCGCGATAGAACGCATCCCCCAGCCGAACTGGTCCAGGGCCAGAATAGTAGGTTTCAGCAGTATCGAATAGGGTGATCACGTGAGGGGTCGGAGCAAAAACAACCCGGCGAACAATTTCGTCAACGAAAACAACGCACGGACTGACTGCACCATCAGGCTTCTCAATCAATTCATCGGCTGGGAAAAGCCACGCTAGCGCCCGAGTCTTCCGATTGGTCAGGCTTAGCACCCGGGGCAGATGCCGCCCCATCGCCGCACATAGCTCTTCAAACTGGCGTTGCTCCCAGAACGCGATTTGCGCAGTTAA
>JASLCO010000214.1 GCA_030146505.1 Moraxellaceae bacterium | reverse complement strand
CATCACCGTAAGCCCAGGCACGCCGGTGCGCGTGCGCCGCCTGCATCTGGTGTTCCAGGGCGATGCGGGCAACGACATCGCCTTCACGGCCCTGCGTGAAAGCCTGCCGCTCAAGGAAGGCGATGTCTTTCACCACGGCCATTACGAGGCGCTGAAAACCAGCATCCAGTCACTGGCCACCGAGCACGGCTATTTTGATGCGGAGTGGGTGCAGCATGTTGCCGACGTGCATGTGCCGGAAGGTCAGGTGGACATCGAACTCATCTATGACAGCGGCCCGCGCTACCGCTTCGGCGAGGTCCGTTTCCTCGGCCGCGACGGCCAGCCGCAGACGGTACTCAAGCCGCGACTCATGCGGCGCTTCCTCACCTTCGGGGAAGGCCAGCCCTACGAGGCGGACCAGGTCATCAAGCTCAACCGCAGCCTGCTCAATGCGCGCTATTTCAGCGACGTGCGCGTGCATGTGGAGCGCGACAAGGCCAGCGACGGGGAAGTGCCGGTCGATGTGGTCGTCGCGGCCGACCATCCCAACAATGTCGACCTCGGTATCGGCTATTCCACGGACATCAAGGAACGCCTCAGCATCAAATGGCAGCGCCCCCTCATCAACGAGAGCGGCCATGGCGTGGAGGCGAATGTCGAGCTTTCGCCGGTGCGCTCTTCGCTGGACGCCAAATACAATATTCCGCTCACGCATCCGGTGGAGGACATCCTGCAGTACTTCTACGGTGTGAAGCGTGAAGAAACGGAAGAAGTGGTGAACTGGAATACCGTGCTGGGCGTGCAGCGCCTCATCAAGCACGAGAGCGGCTGGCAGCGCACCTATTCCCTGCGCTGGAACCGCGATACCACGGAAGCGCCGGGCCAGCCGGATGACAAGGCCGACCTTGTGCTGCCCGGCATCAGCTTTGACCGTACGCGCAGCCGGGGTGGCATTGACCCTTACTGGGGCGATCGTCAGTTCTTCCAGGCGGAAGTGGCTTCCAAGGACGTGTTGTCCGATGCCAGCCTGATATCCCTGCGTGCCGGCCTGCGCTATCTGCGCACCCTGGGCGGCAAGCACCAGTTCCTGCTGCGGGGCGACGCGGGCACCATTCTCACCAATGATTTCGAGGCCGTGCCGCAGTCCATGCGCTTTTTCGCCGGTGGTGACCAGAGCGTGCGCGGCTACGGCTACAAGACGATTTCCCCGCGCGATGCCAATGGCATCGTCGTCGGCGCCCGCAACCTGGCGACAGGCAGTGTGGAATACGACTATGAATTCATCCCGCGCTGGCGCCTGGCGCTGTTCACCGATGCCGGCGATGCCTTCGACGATGTGGCCGACGTGCATACCTATGTCGGTTCCGGTTTCGGTGTGCGCTGGGTGACGCCGGTGGGCCCCATACGGCTGGACTTCGCCTGGGCCGTGTCGGAGCCCGCGCACGAATTCCGCATCCACTTTTCCATGGGGCCCAATCTCTGATGCGCCAGCACCTGCTTCGCCTTGGCCGCGGTTTCTGGCAGACCCTGCTCTGGCTGCTCCTGCTGCTGGGGCTTGTCATCGTGTCGCTGCTGGCGGTGCTGGGCAGCGAGGGCGGCAGCCGCTGGCTGCTGGAGCAGGGCCTTGGCATGCAGAAGGTGCTGACGGCGCGCTACCAGTCGGGTTCCTTCCTGGGTGGGCTGGAACTGCGCGACGTGCATCTGCAGACCAGCAAGTTCGACATGCAGATCCGCCACTTGCTGGCGCGTTGGTCATTCCTGCACCTGCTGCGCGCCGAGGTCGAGCTGAAGCAGTTGCAGGTGGATGGCCTGACACTGCACCTGCTGACGCCTCCTACCGGCAAGCCCACCCAGCTGCCGCTTTTGGTCATACCAGTAAGGCTGGTCATTGCCGATGCGGGTTTGAGCGACGCGCAGCTCTTCAATTACGAGGCGCCGCAGGCGCTTACCCTGGCCAGCCTGCGACTCAGCGGGCACTGGCAGGGCTCCCGTGTCGAACTGGCACGCCTGCAGGCGGAGCAGGCCCAACTGGGGTGGCTGGACCTGAAAGGCGAGATCAGCCTCAAGGGCGGGTATCCGCTGTTTGCCACGGGTCGCCTTGATTTGCTGGCGTTCCGCGAAAAGGGATGGCAGCCGCTTGACCTGACCCTGCGCCGCGAGCTGGCCGACCTGGACTTGGCCATCAGTTCGCAAGGGGGACTGACCGCCGAGGCGCGTGGCCGCATCCGCCCGCTTGAGCCCGAGCTTCCCTACAGCGCCAGTCTTGCATGGCAACCGGTGAAGCTGCCCTGGTGGGAAAGCCAGCAGCTCTCCAGCCAGGGCGGCCGGCTGCACGCTAGTGGCAACAAGCATGGCCTCGCGGCGCTGGGTGATGCACAACTGGCAGGGCGTCAGCTGCCGTCGGGGCAATACAGCCTGAAGGGTCAGACCAATTGGCATTCGGCCTCAATAGAATCTTTTAATTTCAAGGGTTTGATGGGGAAAGTTAAAGCCTCGGGTAATGTGTCCTGGCAGCAGGGCTTGAGCTGGCAACTGGCTTCGGACTTCCAGCAACTGGACTTGTCCCGGCAGTGGCCGGTACCGCGTACTGTGGTGCCGGTGATGACAGGCCGTCTGGAATCAAAAGGTCATACCAGTGATGTTGCTTCTGAGGTGGCAGCTTCCCTAAAGCTGGACAACGGGGAGCAATGGGCTGCGCAGCAGCAGGGACAGTCCTGGATCTGGAACGTCAGGGCGCCACAGACCGTGAAGCTGCAATGGCAACAGGTCGGCCGCCAGTTGCCGGGGCTGGACAGCGTCAGCAGCCCGGCCGGCGACCTGGAGTTGCGCGGCAGTCTGGCAGATTACAGCCTGTTGCTGGATGCCGACTTCAAGGGCAGCAAGCTGCC
This sequence comes from Moraxellaceae bacterium, assembly GCA_030146505.1. Lineage (GTDB taxonomy): Bacteria > Pseudomonadota > Gammaproteobacteria > Pseudomonadales > Moraxellaceae > UBA2031. The sequence goes on along the minus strand of JASLCO010000214.1, from coordinate 292 downwards.
TGCCGGCCATTGGTATGGCGAGCTGGCTGGTGCCAACCGGCATGTGGACGTGGAGCAACTGGACTATGCGGGCGAGGCCGGCCAGCTTTCGCTGGGCGGCGAGGCGGATATCGATCAGACCGTGCGCTGGCAGGGGGCATTGGTATTGTCCGATTTCAATACCGGATGGTTGCTGCCGGACTGGTCTGGCCAATTTACCGGGCACCTGGCTGGCGGTGGCGCATGGGGGCCGGAGCAGCGGCGCGTGGACATAGGTGATGCCCATATTGGCGGGCAACTGCGCCAGCAGGCT
>JASLCO010000209.1 GCA_030146505.1 Moraxellaceae bacterium | reverse complement strand
CCAGTTGAAGGGCTCTCCGCAGGAGTCGGCTTTCTTTGCTTACTTTCTTTACCGAGGTAAAGAAAGTAAGGCCCCGTCGGCAGGGCGCACCGCCCGTGAGAAGAAACAACAGAAGCAACCTCGTCGGAGCACCTCACCGAATCCCCGACAACACCAAAATCCCCGCCCTCCTGGGACTTCCTTCGGTCGCACGCAAAAGCAAAGCCCAGCACGCGTATTCAGGGGCAGAGAGTAAGCAACAAAGAAAGTGTCGGACGAAGCCCAACCTACACCCGCACAGAAGAACGCATAAAAAAAGCCGGGCAATGCCCGGCCTTTTCACACCACCACACCATCACTCAAAAACAAAATTCTCCACTTCCATCTGCATCACCGACTTCGTCGGCTTCAGCATGGATCGGGCATGTCCCTTGGCGCGCGGCAGCAGATGATCAAAATAGAACTCGGCTGTCTGGATCTTGGCCTGGTAGAAGGCCGGTTCTTCCTCGCCGCCCTTGCGCAGCTTTTCCTGGGCAACCGCTGCCTGCAGCGCCCAGAAATAGGCCATGGTGGCGTAGCCGGAATACATCAGGAAGTGGTGGCTGGCCGAGCTCACGATGTCGCGGTCCTTGCGCGCCACCAGCATGAGGCGCGTGGTGAGGTAATTCCACTGTGCGGCAATCTTGGTGAGTTCCCAGGCGAAGGGACGCAGTTCCTTGTCGCCCAGGTAATCGCGCGCGAAGGCAGCGATCTTGGCGGTGAATTCGCGCACGGCCTTGCCGCGCGTCATCACCAGCACCTTGCGGCCCAGGAGGTCCAGCGCCTGGATGCCGGTGGTGCCTTCATACAGCGTGGAGATGCGCGCATCGCGGGCAATCTGCTCCATGCCGTGTTCCTTGATGAAGCCGTGGCCGCCGAAAACCTGCATGCCGATATTGGCGGATTCCAGTCCCAGCTCGGTGAGGAAGCCCTTCAGGATGGGCGTGAGGAAGCCCAGCTTGTCGTCCCAGTATTCGTATTTCTTCTGGTCGCCCTCGACGATGCCGTTCACCATGTGGTCGGCATATTGCGCGGCGTAATAGATCATGGCGCGGCCGCCTTCGGCCACGGCCTTCTGCGTGAGCAGCATGCGGCGCACATCGGCATGGTGGATGATGGCGTCGGCAATCTTGTCCGGTTCTTTCTTGCCGGACAGCGCGCGCATGGAGCGGCGTTCCTTGGCATAGCGCAGCGCGCCCTGGTAGGAAAGCTCGGCGTGGGCGATGCCCTGGACGGCGGTGCCGATGCGCGCCGTGTTCATGAAGGTGAACATGGCTTCCAGGCCCTTGTTGGGCGCGGCGATCATGTAGCCTTCGGCTTCGTCCATGTTGATGACGCAGGTGGCCGAAGCGCGTATGCCCATCTTGTGCTCGATCGAGCCGCAGGCCACGCCGTTGCGTTCGCCCAGGCTGCCGTCGGCGTTCACCTTGAACTTGGGCACGATGAAGAGCGAGATGCCCTTGGTGCCCTTGGGCGCATCCGGCAGGCGGGCCAGGACGATGTGGATGATGTTCTCGGCAAGGTCATGCTCGCCGGCGGAAATGAAGATCTTGGTGCCGGTGATACGGTAGCTGCCATCCGGATTCGGTTCGGCTTTCGTTTTCACCTGGCCCAGGTCGGTGCCGCACTGGGGTTCGGTGAGGCACATGGTGCCGGTCCAGCGGCCTTCGGTGAGCGGTGGCATGTAGACGTTTTTCTGCGCTTCCGTGGCGTGCTGCATGATGGTGTTCATGGCGCCGAGCGAAAGGCCGGGATACATGGTGAAGGACCAGTTGGCCGCGCCCATCATTTCCGACTTGAGCAGGCCGAGCGACATGGGCAGGCCCTGGCCACCGTATTCCACGGGATGCGATAGGCCCTGCCAGCCGCCGGCCACGTACTGCTCGTAGGCTTCCTTGAAGCCCTTGGGCGTGGTGACTTCACCATTGTTGAAGTGGCAGCCTTCTTCGTCGCCCGACAGGTTGAGCGGCGACAGCACTTCCTCGCAGAACTTCGCGGCCTCGCCCAGGATGGCTTCCACCATGTCGGGAGTGGCTTCGCCGCCGTTGGAGAGCTTGCCGTAGTGCGCGGGATAGTCGAAGACCTCGTTCATGAGGAAGCGCATGTCGCGCAGCGGAGCCTTGTAAGCGGGCATGGTGTTCACCTTGTCAGAAACGGAAAATGCGGCCCGGCAGGTCGGAAATGACGAACCGGGAGCGGCAGGCTGCGTTTTATACGTGAGGCCCTCCGGCCCTGCATTGACAGCTTTGCCGTTTTTGCCGGGTTTTTCGGTGAATGCCGGCACCGGCAGGAATTTGCCGTGGCGGCTGTCAACGCCGGGCGTGGCCGGGCGTTGTTGAGAGTCGTTACCAACTCTTCATGAAGACCCTCATGCCGGGATGGTAAGCTGCGGCGCTTTCACGCCCCTGTGTTGCCGCACTTTTTGCCGGCTTTTGCCTTTGGATGCCATGTCATACCGAACCCTTCTTGCCGCCCCCCTGCTGGCGCTGGCACTCCCTGTTTTTGCGGCAACGACGGCCGTTCCCGCGGACTGCCCCCTGGCGGATGCACCGCTGGACCTGGCCGGCGTGGTGGCCCAGGCCCTTTGCCGCAATCCCGCCACCCGTACCGCCTGGCTCAATGTGCAGGTGCAGGAAGCCCGTCTGAAAACGGCGAAGTCGGCCTATTACCCCACGCTGGACCTGTCCGCCTCACAGACGCACAACTTTGGCGATAGCGGTTCCGGCGACCGTACCGGCGTTTCCCTGTCGGCCGGCTGGCTGCTTTATGACTTCGGCGCCCGTGCCGCGGACAAGCGCCAGGCCCAGCAGGTGCTGGAGGCCGTGAAGGCCAGCCAGGACAACGTCACACAGCAGGTGATGCAGACCGCCGTCGATGCCTATTACGTCTGGTATGCCGCCGACGAGGCACTGACTGCCGCCCGTGCTTCCGAGGCCGCCGCCCAGGAAACCCTGCGCGCCACCGAAACCCGTCAGCGCGTGGGTGCCGGCACCCTGGCCGATGTGCTGCAGGCGCGCACGGCGCTGTCGCAGGCCTCGCTTTCCGTCATCCAGCGCGACGGCACACGCGAGATCGCCCGCGGCACCGTGGCCCAGGCCCTGGGCCTGCCGGCCCCTGCCACAGTGTCGCTGGCGCCGCCAGCGGCAACCCTGCCGGCCGACCTGCAGCCACCTGCCTTCGAGGGACTGGCGGCCGCGCTGCCGGAACGGCGCCCGGACCTGGTGGCGCAGAAGCTCAATGTGGAAGCCGCCAAGGCGTCCTATGACAGCATCAATGCCCAGGACCGCCCGACGATTTCCCTGGCTGCGAGTGACGGCCTCAGCCGTTCCCGCCCCGGCACCGACGACTTTGCCGAGGGCGGCAGCATAGGCCTGCAATTCCGCATGCCGCTGTTTGCCGGTGGCCGTTACCAGTCGCAGGAAATCGTCGCGCAACGCCAGATCGACCTGGCGCAAACCGAATACGAACGCCAGAAGCTGGCGGCCACCGGCGAGCTGTGGACGGCCTGGCAGGGTGTGCGCACCACGGCCGCCACCGTCGGCGCCAGCCATGATCTCGTGGCCTCGGCCAGCGAAGCGCATCGGGCCGCCCTGGCACGTTACCGCGCCGGCCTCGGCAGCCTCATCGACGTGCTGAACGCGCAAAGCTCCCTGGCCGATGCCCGCCAGCAGGAAGCCGCCGCGCGCTTCAACTGGCACCGCGCCCGCGTCTCCCTCATCAAGTCCTCGGGCGTGCTCGACACGGCCGACCTCCTCCCCGCTACCACCACTGACAATGCCGCGCCGGCGCCGGACACGACTGGAAACGCCCCATGAACCTGAAATCCCTCTTGCAGACCCGCGTGATCGTGGCCGTGGTGGCCGTACTGCTCATTGCCACCACTTTCGTGGCCTGCCGCAACAAGGAAGACAACACCCAGCGCTACCGTACCGAAGCGGTTGATCGTGGCGATATCACGCAAACCGTTTCCGCCAACGGCACCCTGAATCCGGTAACGCTGGTCAGTGTCGGCACGCAGGTTTCCGGCACCGTGAAAAAACTCCAGGCCGATTTCAACGATCGCGTCGAGCAGGGCCAGGTACTGGTGATGCTGGACGATGCCCTGCTGAAAGCACAGCTCACACAGGACAGCGCCAATCTTGCCGCCGCGCAGAATGCACTCAAGGTGGCCAACAGCAACCGCCAGCGCGTGCGCGACCTCAACAAGGAAGGATTCGTCTCGCAGCAGGAGCTCGATACCGCCGAGCAGGCCAGCCAGGATGCGCAGGCCCGGGTCACGCAGCTGAAGGCTGCCGTGGACAAGGACAATGCCAATATCGGTTACGCCATCATCCGCTCGCCCGTGTCCGGCGTGGTGGTCTCGCGTTCCGTGGACGAAGGCCAGACGGTGGCCGCCAGCTTCAACACCCCCGAGCTTTTCAAGATTGCGAAAGACCTGCGCGAAATGCAGATCGATGCCTATTTCGCGGAAGCCGACATCGGCCAGATCAAGGTGGGCCAGAAAGTGAAATTCCGCGTGGATGCCTTTACCGGCCAGCGCTTCACCGGCACCGTGAAACAGATACGCCTGAATCCCAAAACCGATTCCAACGTGGTGACCTATGACGTGGTCATCGGCGTGGCCAATCCCGATGAAAAACTGTTGCCGGGCATGACGGCCTATGTGGATATCGGCGTGCAGCAGCGCACCGATGTGCTACGCGTTTCCAATGCCGCGTTGCGCTTCAAGCCTTCCGATGACAGTGCCGTGGACAAGCCGGCTGATGAAAAAGCGGCCGGGAAAAATGCAGCAGCACCTGGCGACGGCAGCCGCAAGCCCGGCGGCAATGGCAATGGTGGTGGTGCCGGTGGCCCCACCGATATTGCTGCCGCCAATGCCGAAGCCGGCAGTGGCGAAGCCACTGGCAGCGAACGCCACCAGCGTCGTGAATTCACCGATGAAGAGCGTGCCGCCTGGCGTGCCAGGCGCCAGGCCGAAGGCAGCGATGCCGGTGGCGAGCGTCGTCATCGCGAAGACCAGGGCAGTGAGAATGCTGCTGCCGTTGCCGACAAGGCTGCGCCTGCCGGCGCGGCACCGGCCGGAAAATCCGGCCGCGCAAAATTTGCCCCGGCGGAAGCAGGTGATGCCACCGCCACCACCCCGGCTCCCGAAGCCGGCCAGGGAGGAGGCCGCAACCGTTCGGCGGGTGCGGCCAGCACGGGTCGCGTTTATGTGCTGCGCAACGGCATGCTCATCCAGGTCAGCGTGAAAATAGGCATTACTGATCGCCGTTACACCGAACTCACCAGCGACGAACTGAAAGAGGGTGACCAGGTCGTGGTGGAAGAGGTTGATCCCAAGTCCGCCGGCAAGTCTGCAAGCAAGCAGCGCGGCATGCAGTTCGGCATGTGAGCGCACGATCATGACGCAACCTGTGCTGCGCGTAAGCGGCCTCACGAAGGATTACGACTCGGGCGTGGGCCCGGTGCACATCCTGAAAGGGCTGGACGTGGATATCTTCCCCGGTGAATTCGCTGCCGTGATGGGGCCGTCGGGCTCGGGAAAATCCACCTTCATGAATGTGCTGGGCTGTCTCGACACCCCCACGGCCGGCAGCTACCAGCTCAACGGCCAGGAAGTCTCGCATCTGAATGCCGTGCAGCTCGCGGGCATACGCAACCGTTTCATCGGTTTCGTGTTCCAGGGGTTCAATCTGTTGCCGCGCGCCACGCTGGCCGACAATGTGGCACTGCCGCTGATTTATTCCGGCGTGAAGGCGGAAGAACGCCGCAAGCGGGCGGCGGAAATGCTGGGGCTGGTGGGTCTGGGCAATCGTCTCGATGCCCTGCCCTCGCAGATTTCCGGTGGCCAGCAGCAGCGTGTGGCAATTGCACGCGCACTGGTGAACCGCCCTGCGCTGGTGCTGGCCGACGAACCTACCGGCAATCTCGACACGCAAACCAGTGAAGAAATCATGAAGCTTTTCACCACGCTCAATCGCGAGGAAGGCATCACCCTGGTGCTGGTCACGCACGAGCCCGACATCGCCGCGCATGCGCAACGCCTCATCCGCCTGGTCGACGGCCATGTCAATTACGACGGCCCCGCCGCCGAGGGCTTGCAACATCATGTTTGAACACCCGCTACTTCTATCCCCTCTCCCTCTGGGAGAGGGTCAGGGTGAGGGCCGGCCTTTGATATATCACCGTGCTCTATTTGAAGCCCGTCCCTCATCTGCCCTACGGACACCTCGCTCCGCGCCCCAGCCACTTGCCGGTAGGCAAGTGGCGCTTCGGGGGAACGAAGCGGTGCTTCGTTTTATCCCCC
>JASLCO010000175.1 GCA_030146505.1 Moraxellaceae bacterium | reverse complement strand
CGAACTGGTAATTGCCGTTCTTGTCTATGCCGGAATCCGGACTGGGCGTATTGCCGAGATAGCGGCTGCCGAAATCCCGGGTGACGGCGGTATATCCGGCCGTGGCAAAACCATTGACCGAAAGATTGGAGTTCAGGCTGTCAGCAAAAGCGAAACTGCCAAGGCCGCCCAAGGCAAGGGCGAAAACAAGATGATGGGGTTGGCGCAAGGGCATGGGGACTCCGGCTTTGTTTTTATAGATGGCGTTTCGCACCAGAAACGGCAGGCGACCCGCCAACCACGCGGGCCGCAAGCCTAACAAAAGCCCGGACAACTTGTAGGCCCATTTGAAGCAGCAGACCGACCAGGCAGACAGATGGCAGGAGCTTTACGGATGACATCTGGCCGGCAGGCATCCAGGGCGGACCGCTAGCGTTGTCACCCCTTGCGGACAAGGCGGGGAATTTATTGCGGCACACCGCGCTGCTGGGCGAGTTGCATCTGAAGCATGCGTTCGCGCAAGCGCGCGGCCTTTTCCGGCGTGAGGGCGGCGATGCAATGCGGGCAGCTCACGCCATGCTCATAACCAGGCTGCTCGCACTCTTCCGGTTTTACGGGGTGACCGCAGCCAAAGCACATTTCCACATCGCCCTCGCCAAGGCCATGGGTCACGCCCACGCGGTGGTCGAAGACAAAGCACTCGCCTTCCCAGAGGCTGTCTTCCGGTTTCACTTTTTCCAGGTATTTGAGGATGCCACCCTTGAGGTGGAAAACTTCGGGGAAACCTTCGGTCCGCATGAAGCTGGAGGCTTTTTCGCAACGTATGCCGCCCGTGCAGAACATGGCGACCTTTCTGTGTTGCCCGGGATTGAAATGCTGGCGGATATAATCGGGAAATTCGCGGAAGCTTTTTGTTTCGGGATCAATGGCATGGCGGAATGTGCCTATCGCCACTTCATAGTCATTGCGCGTGTCTATCACCAGCACTTCAGGATCACTGATAAGGGCATTCCAGTCTTCCGGCTCGACATAAGTCCCGACGATCTTGTTCGGGTCTACGCCGGGCACGCCCAGGGTGACGATTTCCTTCTTCAGCTTGACCTTCATGCGGCGGAAAGGATGGCGGTCGCTGAACGACTCCTTGTGCTCCAGCGCGGCCAGGCGCGCATCCGCCCGGATGTATTGCAGGATGCCATCCACGCCGGCACGCGAGCCGGAAATCGTGCCGTTGATGCCCTCTTCGGCCAGCAGCAGCGTGCCGCGTATGCCGAACGCTTCGCAGCGCTGGCGCAAGGGCTCCTGCATGTCGCGGAAATTTTCCAGCGTGGCGAAATGGTAGAGCGCCACCACAACGATGGTGTTTTCGGATTCAGGCATGGTTTTTACAGGCAGTGTGCAGGTGCGGATTCATCCGCGCAAATAATGGTCACGACAGAAATGATGGCTACGGGCAAACAAGTGTGCAGATAAATCTGCACCTACGGATCAGCCCAGTTTGCTGCCGCCACGGCAGGCCGGGCTTTCCGGCGCCGCGCCCGTGGCGGCCCACTCCTCCGGGGTATAGAGATGCAGGGCCAGGGCATGCAGGCCGCGACCCATTTCATCCTGCAGCAGGCCATAGACTTTCTGGTGGCGAGCCACGGCGCGCAGGCCGGCAAATGCTTCGCTTACCACCACCAGCTTGAAGTGCGTGTCCTGTCCGGCGCTGTGGTTATGCGACTCGTTCAGCACCTCCAGGTGCCGGAGCGGGAAAGCTGCCTGCAAACGGCTTTCAATGACTTGCTGGCGGGGTGACATGACGGCCTCGGCATCCTCGGCAGGGAACAGGGTGGCGATTATAGGCGCCGGGCAAGCCACTGCTACAGACCTGGATCAAGACGGCGACGGAAAAGCGCCTGGTTTTTCCCGGCGCCCTCTATCCCGCGAGATGCATAAGGGAAGAAATGCCGGGAACTAAAGAGTGACATTAAAGAAACCGCCATGAAGGCGGTTTTTCAATTTGGCGCCTGCGGCAGGCCATACAGGCTCAGGTGCGTGGCACCACACGCGGCGGCACTTTTGCCAGGCTTGCCCGCGCCTGCTGGTAAAGGCCGTTCACCTTGGGAATGTTCTGCTGGATGGCGGCAATGCGTTGCGGGCCGGAGGGATGGGTGCTGAGCAGGGCCACACCACCGCCGGCTCCCGCCTTGCCCATTTTTTCCCAGAGAGACACGGCGGCCTGCGGGTTGTAGCCGGCGCGCGCCATGAGCTCAAGGCCGAGGATGTCGGCTTCGGCTTCCTGGCCACGGCTGTTGGGCAGGGTCACGGCGACCTGGGCGGCCGTCTGCATGAGCGAGGCCGTGTCCGAACTCATGCCGGTATAAACCGCAATGCCGGACATCAGGGCCTGCTGGGCATAGGCCTGGGACATGCGTTCGCGGCCATGCTCGCGCAGGGCATGCGCCATTTCATGGCCCATGATGGCGGCGATCTCGTCATCCGTCAGGGCCAGCTGCTTGATGATGCCGGTGTAGAACATGATCTTGCCGCCGGGCGAGCAGTAGGCATTGAGCTCGTCCTTGGTTTCCAGGTTCACCTCCCACTGCCATTGCAGGGCATCGGGACGGAAGGTGGCCACCTGTGGAATCAGGCGGTCGGCAATCACGCGTATGCGCTCGAGATTGGCCTTGTCGGTATTCAGCGCGCCGGCCTTGCTGGCATCGCCCAGTGCGCTTTTGTAGGAGTCCAGCGCCGCCGCATCCACCTCGGCACTGGACAGCAGCATGAACTGCTTGCGGTTGATGCCGATGGCGCCCTGCTGCGTGCTGCTGGCACAGGCCACCAGCAAAAGACAGAGGGCAAGAACCTGCAGGCCCCTGTACGGCAAATGCGGGGATTTCAGAAGCACGGGCTTGGGGCGCATGTCGCCATCCTCGGTTGCTGGCCATGAAAAATGCGGCCTGATGATACGCAGCCGGCTTCAGCGAGGGTAGCCGGTAATGCTCCTGATCTCGCGATAGAGCGGTTGCAGTTGTGTGTACATGGGCTGGTAGACGCGCGTGAAAAGCTGCTGGTAGAGCGCCTGCCGTTCGCGGGCCGGCGGCACGGTTTCGCCCACATGCGTCATATGCGCCACCGCCGTACGGAAATCGGGTTGCAGGCCAAGACCGACAGCGGCACAGATGGCGGCTCCCAGGCCCGAGGTTTCGGTGGTGTGCGGCCTGTCCACCGGCAAGCCGAAAACATCGGCGGCAATCTGCACCACAGCATCGGACTGCGCGCCACCACCGGAAACACGCAGGCGCTGCAATTTCACCCTGGCACGCTTCTGGATTTTCTCGCCGCTGTCGCGCAGCGCATACATGAGGCCTTCGACGATGGCGCGATAGACATGGGCGCGGTCATGCACATCGCCAAAACCGATGAGCGCACCCTTGGCCTCGCGCCCCGGATCACGCACGCCGGGCGACCAGTAAGGCTGCAGCATCAGGCCCATATTGCCGGCCGGCGTGCTTTGCAGGTGGCGCTCGAAGATGGCTTCAACCGGCACATCAAGCTGCCGCGCCTGCGCCACATCATCGGCGCCGAACTCATCACGGAACCAGTTCACCATCCAGAAGCCGCGCAAGGTCTGCAACTCGGTGCAGTAATGGCCGGGCACCGGCGCCGGATACGGCGGCAGGAGCGGCGTCACCTCCAGATAGTGGCGGCGTATGGTGTTGATGGTGGCCGTGGTGCCGAAACTGAGCGCGCCCAGGCGGGAGTCCAGGCAACCCGAGCCCAGCACCTCACAGGCCTTGTCAGCCCCCGCCGCAAACAGCGGCAGGCCTTGCGGAATGCCCGTGGCGGCAGAAGCTTCTGCGGTGATGAAACCAAGCGTGCTGCCTGCCGGCACCAGTTCGGGCAGGTGCCGGCGCTCCAGGCGTATGGCCTGCCATTTCCAGTCCCAGGCGCGCGCCCAGCCCTGGCGGCGGAAATCGAAGGGGATGTAGCCCACCTGCGAAGCCACGCCATCACGGAATTCGCCGGTCAGGCGATGCGTGAGATAGCCGGAAAGCAGCAGGAACTTGTGCATGGCACGAAAGGTCTGCGGCTCGGCTTCGGCCAGCCAGTTGGCTTCGGCCTGACGGCAAAGATGATGCAGCGTCTCCGTGGCGTTGATGGCGCGGAAGGCCGCCTGCCAGGGCAGGGAAAGCGACGGGATGCGCGATGCTTCGCGCTGGTCCAGCCAGGTGATGGCTGGCCGCAGGGCATGACCGTCACGGTCCACCGGCACCACGGTGCCGCGCTGCGTGGTCAGCGCCACCCCCACCACATCGGCAGGCCTCTGGCCTTGCGTCCAGAGGCCGCGCACGGCCAGTGCCAGGCAATCCCAGTAATAATCTGCCGACTGCTCGGCCTGACCCGGCAGGGGTGCGTGATAGACCGGATCGAATTTCACCTGCGAACGCGCCAGCAACTGGCCATCACGATCAAACAACAAGGCACGCACGCTTTGCGTGCCGTTGTCCAGCGCCAGCAGGGTTTCGGTCATGGCGTTCCCTTTTTTCGCTCTTGTTTTTGTTCTTGTTTTTTTGCCGGTCCTGTTCGGGGACCCGTGCTGCTCAAAGCATGAACAACACCGGGCGCTGGCTCATTTTCCGGACGCAGCAGGCAAGCCATAGTGCTGCTGCCATATTTGCCGGTAGCGCTCGCATTCCGCCTGCCAGCGGTCTTCGTCCCAGCCCAGCTCCTGCCTGCAGATGCGACCTATGTCGTCCAGCAGCGCTTGCCCCCCGGCCGGCATGAGCAGGCCGATGCGGGTGCGGCGCAACAGCAGGTCGTCAAGATGCACCACCTGCTCATAACGTGCGGCCCAGCGCAGCTCGGCCCAGAGTGTCTGCAGTTGCGGGATGGCCTCGCGTTCCGCCACGGTCGACTCGTCCAGGAATTGCGCGACATGGCGCCCCAGGCGTCCCTTAAGGCGCTGCAGGTCGGCCGCCGGATGCAGGGAAGCAATCACGCCAACCGGACTGAAGACGCGGGCCTTGTCGTCCGCCGTGCTGATCTGCGGCAATGCATCGTGGACCGCCTTCAGCACATCCAGCGCAATCAGGCGGAAGGTGGTGAGCTTGCCGCCGGTCACCGTGATCAGGCCCTTGTCATTCCATACGCTGTGATCGCGGCGTTCCGCCGAAGGATTCACCCCGGCCCCCGAGGCCACGATGGGGCGCACGCCGCTGAACGTGGCGATGATGTCATCGCGTGATATTTCCTCATCCGGGAACTGGGCATTGACGCCGCGCAGGATGTATTCCATTTCCGCGGCGGTGATGGACGCTTCCACATCCAGATCATCGCGATGGTCAATGTCGGTAGTGCCGATGACGGTGCGGCCTTCCCAGGGATAAATGAACAGCGGGCGCTTGTCCTCGGCATGCATGAAGATCACAGCTTCGCTGAGCGGTAGGCGTCCGGCCGCCAGCACCACGTGGCTGCCACGCTGCGGACGCACTTTCTTCTCGCCCGCCAGCGGCTCGCGCAGGCGGTCCGCCCAGGCGCCCGTGGCATTCACCACCACTTTCGCGTGCACGGCGGCACGCTGGCCGCTTTCCGCATCCTGCAACTGCACGCCGGCCACACGGCCATTTTCCATGAGCAGGCTTTCCGCCTTCACATAATTGAGCGCCAGCGTACCCGCTGCCACGGCCTCGTCCAGCACGCGCAGCACCAGCCGCGAATCATCCACCAGGGCGTCGGTGTAGCGGGAAGCGCCGGTAAGATTCTTGCCGCGATAACCCGGCATGCGTTTCAGGAATTCGGCACGCGGGAAATAGCGGTGGTCACGCACGCCGGCCAGCAGGTCATAGAGCATGAGCAACATGCCAAAAAGGAAACGTCCCGGAAACACATGGCGATAATGCGCAAACCAGTACCCCATGCGCGAAACCAGGCCAGGAGCTTCCTGCAACAAGCGCTCACGCTCGGTGAGCGAATGCCAGGTAAGGCGGATATCACCCTGCGCGATGTAACGCAGGCCCCCGTGCACCATTTTCGAGGAACGGCTGGACGTGCCCCAGGCATAATCGCGCTGCTCAACAAGCAAGGTCTTGAGGCCGCGCCGCGCTGCTTCGCGTGCTACGCCGGCACCGGTAATGCCACCACCGATCACCAGCATGTCCCAGTCCGTGCAGGTGATGCGCTCCCAGGCGCGGGCCCGGCTGATTCGTTCACGCTTCATGCTTTTTCATCCAGCAGCAGTTTTCCGGGATTCATGCGCTGCTCCGGATCGAAATGCCGGCACAGGGCCTGCAAGGTACTCATGCCAAGCTCGCCTTTTTCTGCCGGCAGCCAGGGAGCATGGTCACGGCCCACGCCATGCTGGTGGCTGATGGTGCCGCCTGCCTTCACGATTTCCCCGGAGGCTGCGGCTTTCAGTTTTTTCCAGCGCGCCAGCGTTTGCTCGTAATCGCTGCCGACACGATAGACATAGGTGGTGTAGATGCTGGAGCCCTGTGCATAAAGATGGGAAAGATGCGTGAAAGCCAGCACCGTTTCACCTTCGTCCTGCAGGCCATTGCGCAACGCGTTTTCAATATTGGCGACTGTTGCCGTGACCCTGGGCCAGTCCACTGCCGTTTCCAGCGTGTCCACGGCATAACCCAGGCGCCACAGCGATTCGCGCAGATAGGGCGCCTTGAAACGGTTGGCCGCCCATTTCCTGCCCAGCAGCTGGCCGGTGGCCACTGCACCATGCGCCTTGAGGATTTTCTTCAATTGCCGGCGTGAAAAACCAATGCCGTCCCTGCTGCCGGTGAGCCCTACCGTCATCATGCAGCGGCCCTCACCCGCACCACGCAGGCGCAGCACGCGGTCCAGCATGGCAACGGCACGCTCATGGCCGGCCAGTATCAGTTGCGTGCGCGTTTCTTCGGCATTGCTCAAGCGCATCATGGAAAGCGGCAGGCGCTGCTGCGCAACTTCGCGCATGGCGGCACTGGCGCGCTCCCAGTCCGGTAGGAAGAAAACCTGGAATTCTTCGGCTTCCGGCAAGCGCGTCACACGTACTTTGACATCGGTAAGCACACCCAGGCGCCCTTCCGAGCCCAGCACGAGTTCACGCAGATCGGGGCCGGCACTCGAGGCGGGAAAGGTCGGCAGGTCCAGTGTGCCTTGCAGGGTTTCCAGCGTACCGCCGGCAAACATCTGCTCGATACGACCATAGCGCAAGGACTGCTGGCCGCTGGAGCGCGTCACCACCCAGCCGCCAAGGGTGGAAAGTTCAAAAGACTGTGGAAAATGCCCCAGCGTATAGCCTTCGGCATTGAGCAGCGCTTCCACGCGCGGGCCGTTGGCACCAGCACCAATGTTGGCGATCTGCGACTGCCTGTCCAGGGATTGCAAGGCATTCATTCTTGCCAGCGAAAGCGTCAACACGGGACGTGCATCCGGCAACGGCGTGATGTGTCCGGCTACCGATGTGCCGCCCCCATAGGGAATCAGCACGACATCATGCTGCTGCACAAAATCCAGCAACTGTCGCACTTCGGCCGAGGATGCAGGTTCGGCCACACCATCGGGGAAAATGCCGATGTCACCGGAACGCAGGGCCAGCCAGTCCGGCAGGCTCTGGCCACGGGCATGCATGAGGCGCGTGGCGGCATCGGTCCGGATCAGGGGGTGTGCAGGCAGGCGGGAAGGCGGCACTCGCACCAGCACCTCGGCATGCGTGGCATCCGGCAAGGCCCTGGCCTCGCCCAGCAATTTTTTCAGGAAAACCGTGACACTGGAGCTTGCGGGAAAATCCGTGGACGCATCACCCCAGCCATTCCATTTGCGCATGACATACCTCGCCAGAAGAGGCGGATAGGCTAGCAGGGAAAAACGGTGTCGCGATGACGCAGCACGACGGCCGCATCACAAAAAAGGACAGAAAGAAGGGGGTCAGGCCGGACGAGCCACGTTGCGGCGCACCGCCATCTGCGCGGCAAGATACTGTTCACCAGCGGCGGTCAGTTGCCACCAGGTGCGATTGTCGTCACGCGGCACGCGACGTATCAGGCCCAGCGTGCGGAACTGTATCTTGATGGTGTTGAAGCCCAGCGGCGCGATCACGATGTCGGTTACGGCATGGGTTTTCGGGCGCGAAGCCTGCACATCCTTGAGCGCTGTTTCCTGCAGGCGCTCGGCAATTTTCGCGGCAATGAAGTCTTCGTGCTGGGGCTGGCTGAGATGCGGCGCGAAGCTGGTGAAAATCTGGTTCCAGGTGAGCTGGCTGCGTGCCGGCACGTCTTCGCAATTACCGGCGGCATAGGCCTTGCAGCGGTACATGACATCAAAGACATCGTTGCCCTGCGCCAGCGTGCCCAGATTATCCGACTGCTTGCCCAGCCATTGCTCGCGCTCCTGCTCCAGCTCGTTCACACGCTGCTTGAGCATTTCGATTTCACGACTTTGCTCGGGGCTGCTGAGCCCGGTGGAACGCACCCAGCCACTGCTGGGGCGCGTCTTGATGAGCTGGGGCAGATACTGGCGCACGGCCGTATCCAGGCTGCGCGCATCATTCCAGCGCGCCACAAAACCCTTCATGAGGAGATTGCGGAAATCGTTGAGCTGGCGACGACCTTCCGGTGTTTTTTCCTGGAAGGGTGCAGGACGGCTTTCGGGGGCTTCGTGCATGAGCACGAGAATGGGTTTCTGCTTGGTGGCAGCGTAGACATATTCCATATGGCTGTAGCTGACACCGGAGGGAGACAGCGTGCCGTAGCGGCTGCCGATGAGCAGCAGATAATAGTCGGATTCGTCGATCAGTTTCTTGATGGAGGTCCATGCCGCCGCTCCCACCGGATTCACTTCCAGGCCGCAGGGCAGACAGCCCAGTGCCGGCAGCGCCTGTGTCAAGACAGAACGCTCTTCCTGAAGATCGGTGTAGGTTGAACTGACAAAAACCTGATAGCGCTTATCGCTCACTTGAGCCCCGTCTCACAACAACATGCATGGGCAGGAATTGACCTGCCGCACCTGCCAGATTACCTAAAGTCAGGACCAAAGCCCCTTGATGCCGCATGGATTTTTTCTTGCGCAGACAATAACCGACGAGGGCCGCCACGCCAAGCCTTGCCGCATCAGCCCGGCCAGCGGACCTGCTCCAGCCGGGTCAGCTCACGACCCAGGAAACGGCTGCCTATGGTCTGGAAGCGCAGGGGCACATCGGTCACGAAATACTGGTAATCAGGCGCCACGCGTTGCGGATTGTGCAGACCCAGCCTGTCCAGCAAGGCAGCTGTCTGCTCAGCCACTGTGATGGCCGAGTCCACCAGCTGTATTCCCGGGCCTGCCACTTCCTGCAGCAGCGGTTTGAGCAAGGGATAATGGGTGCAACCCAGCACCAGGGTATCGATCTGCTCGACAAAAACAGGCTTCAGGTATTCACGCGCCGTCAGGCGGGTCACCTCATTGTCCAGCCAGCCCTCTTCCACCAGCGGCACGAACAGCGGACATGCCTGGGAATGCACATGCATGGCCGGATTCAGGGCGTGGATGCTGCGCGCATAGGCATTGGAATTGATGGTAGTCGGCGTTCCTATGACGCCGACGCCCTTGCGCGCCATCCCGGCAGCCGTACGGGCACCGGCGTCGATCACATCCAGCACCGGCACCGTAGACAGGCTGCGCACCTCGTCTATCGCCACCGCCGCCATGGTGTTGCAGGCCACAATGAGCAGCTTCACGTCACGGGCCAGCAGGAATTCGGTGATCTGGCGGGTAAAGGCGCGGATGGTGTCGCGTGACTTCACGCCGTAAGGCACGCGCGCGGTATCACCGAAATAGATGATGTCCTCGAAGGGCAGACGCTCCATCAGCGCCCGCACAACCGTCAGCCCCCCGATACCGGAGTCGAAAACACCTATGGGACTGCTGGCCTGGGACATGGGATTTCCGTGCAGCAAGTTGACCGGGAGACCTGCCATTGCCACGACGGCAAGCTGGCCCTGACCCCATGAAAAAAGGCCGGATAACCGGCCTTTTTCTTTGTTCTGGAGCGGGAAACGAGACTCGAACTCGCGACCCCGACCTTGGCAAGGTCGTGCTCTACCAACTGA
>JASLCO010000417.1 GCA_030146505.1 Moraxellaceae bacterium | reverse complement strand
GTCCTGAAGCTCACCTGACGGCCAACCTTTCTGCACCAGATTGCAATACTGCGCATCCCACCAGGCCGCTACATCACCACGCAGCACCTTGAAAAAGAGTGGCGTGGGCTTGTTGTGCAATATCAGTGAGCGATGCGGCTCCGGGAAAATCGGGGCATCCAGATGGAGCTGGTTGTCGGTGAAGCCAAGCTTGCCGCGATAGGCAACGCCGGCAAGGGCAATCAGGTCGTAGTTCAGCCAGCTTTGTACCCCACCATCAATCACCAGACTGTCACCCCGATTCACCACCTCGGTGAGCTCCGACATCAACCACGGAGAAATCGGCTCAATGGCTCCCAGCAACCAGTAATTGTTGTACTCGCCGCTGCGCAGGGCCCGAACGAAATCATCTTCATCCTTCACCAGCTTGTAGGGAGTACCCAACGGGTCCAGATAGCTGCGTAATGTTTGCTCACGCTGGGTAAAGCACGAATGACTGTGCAGACCCAATAGCCAGCCGATAAGCCCGGTATTCCAGCCTGGCTGGCAGCTGTAATAAACCAGCAGGCGTGAGCGGCTGCCCACGGCCGGAGTCACTTCAACCGTTTGTGTTGTGGCTGGAGCCTTCATGACAAAGCTGGTCGTTCCCAACTGGCGAACAAACCCGCCCACCTCGACACTCAGCGAGGCAACGTAGTGACTACCTGCATTGCCAGACACAACAAGGCTGCGGATGCCGCTATCGCTGGCCCCCTGCACAAGCTGCCCTACCGCTATCGACTCGACACGCTCATCAGCCGATGCACCATCCTTCCGCAACGCGATGCGCAAAGGCAGTGCCG
Organism: Moraxellaceae bacterium; assembly: GCA_030146505.1. GTDB lineage: Bacteria > Pseudomonadota > Gammaproteobacteria > Pseudomonadales > Moraxellaceae > UBA2031. The sequence continues at coordinate 4,156 of JASLCO010000417.1, read as the reverse complement.
TAAAATCAGCATTGCCTGCATTCTGGATTTGCCAACCCACAACCACCGGCTGACCCACCTCAACTTCAGCTGGCTGAGCCGTGAGCGAACCACTCAGGCCTGTTCCATCCAGCAAGGATGAGAGGACATTGAACACCGTGGTATTGCTGGCCAGCAGATTGCCTTCAGCATCTTCGATACGAACATCAGCATGCCAAACTCCTGCCGGTGCTGGCAGGGCCAATGTACGTGTCATGTCAAACTGCCAATTGCCCCCTGCCGCCCAGTCCTGATGATTGGCACGGTACTCATACCAAAGCTGAGCCGCCGGGTTGTAAAGGCGAATCACGCCCTGGACTCCCCCCAGAAGAGTCTGGTTCTGGTTGGTAGCCAGCACACTGAAGATGAGGGGGTCGCCAATACGGTAGTCGGCGTGAGCACTGGAAATGCCAACCGAAACAGCAGGCTTGGTCAACGTGAATACGCGCTGCGCTTTGGTCTGCCACTGTCCGGCAAACTCGAACTGAAGCACGGCGACATGACTCCCCTCCGCGGCCAGATGTACCTGCCAGATCAGATCACGCTGCTGGCTGGCGGCCTGTGCAACCGTCAAGACATCCTGATAAATCACGGCTTCAAGCGTACCGGTATCCGGATTGATGATGGCTATGCGAACCGGCAGATTGGCAACGGCAGCATTACCCTGATTATCGAGAGACCACGATACGGCTATAGACTCGCCACGCACCATTGTTGCAGGCAGCTGCAGTTGACCGGACACGCCCTGACCCGTTGAGGCAGAAGACGCAACTGCAAACATTGAATTTGCCGAGGTGAGCAAAGAGCCCGAGGCATCATGAACTTCAAAGACCACCTGATAGTCACCCGGAGCAGCGCCCTGCAACGGCAAGCTGTAGTTACGATCACGCAAATCCTGAGGCTGCATCTGTGCCAGACTGTCAGACTGCGCCCATATTTCCTGACCAGCAGGGTTCTGAGCGCGAGTAGACAGTACAAGGCCTTCATAAACCTGGTTAGCGGAAGGATTCATTACTCTGGCGGCGATTTGCACTTGGTCCAGACTGCTATACGAGGCCCGACTGGTATTCACAGTAGCAGTCAGGGCTTGCATCCCCGCTTGCGAGCCAACGGTAAACGTCGAAGATGATGAAGCGATAATCTGGCCTGCATTAATAACATCGGCCCGAACACCGTAAACACCTGCATGCAAGAATCCGGTATTCCAGATCGAAGCGCCCTGAGTTGTTGCGCCGGCATCAGCGGATATAGCAATCAACGGCAAAATAGCGACCACATTACCCGCCGCATCAGTAATGGTGAGCTGTACATCGCGGGTTGCGCTAAAGCTGCCTAGATTAGTTAGTACTGCTGTAAGAGAAGCATTCTCTTGCGCAGCATAGCTGGCCTTATCCGAAGAAACCGACAGTGTCACCCCACCAAAACCATCGGCAATTGCAAGCTGGGCGACGTTGTTGTCTCGAGGGGCCTCAGGGTTAGGCCGCATACGTGCAGCATCTTCATTAGCTACCACATAAAGCTCACCAAACGACATCAGGCTTCCCGTATAGGGGAAAACAACATCTTCATAGTCACCGGATACCAAGCGCTTACTGGTATTGACGGTCCCAAGATAACTGCCGCCGCTATCAGGACTCCCCTGCCAGAAAGAAACCGGCATGGTAGAGGGCAAATCCTTACCCCCTCCGTTTCCTATACGAACGGTGAACTGGGCGGGAGCAAGCAAGCCACCATCATGCACCCGAATGAAAGAGGCCGTCGCATCCGGAGCAGCTGTGGACTTACGGTTCAGCAGTGAATTGGCCCGATAAGAGTTATGAGTCTGCCAAGAAGGCGTCTCTTTAGCTGGAACACTCAAATCGTCATTCACATTCGAAATGTGGTATGACATCTGATTCCATACGTTTCGAGTATCGGCCCAATTTTTCTGGCCGCCCGAAATAAGTCGAATACCTGTCTTTGAATCATAAGATGAAAGCACTATATCAGCATGGCCATCAGCATCAGCATCAACAACAATTAACCCTGCTTGATTACTATAGTCCGCATTAGCTATCTGGAAGCGAATAGCGCCTGTCGGGCCATCAAAAACATAGAGGGTTGTATGCGTCATAAAGACAACATCAAATGACCCATCGCCATCAAAATCAAACGCGGCGTTACTGGTCAAATCATTACCATTAGCATTAATTGGCATCGTCCAAATAAAGCTGCCATCTGCACGAATGGCAGCAAACTGAGTACCCCCAGCAATAGATACTCCAATATCAGAGCTACCATCTCCGTCAAAGTCCGCAATAATTGGAATACCCGCATCACCAGTAGGCATTGTATAGGTAGCAATGTTTTGCGCTTTATTATTAGCAACGTAAATCTTGTTCCCAGAAGTCCTAATAATTTGAGGGCTTCCTAGCCCAAATATATCGCCTATAGCTGTCTGCCCAAACTGGCCTGCCAAGATACCAAACGAATATGTCTTAGACGCATCCGCACTCTTTATCTGCTGGCTTCCAATATATTCGGGAATTCCATCCAGATTGATATCTTGGATGGCCTCAGGGTCTGGTGAGAAATAGCGACTGGTGCCTAATGCATAATCATAAACACCTGCACCAACTACAATCTCCGGCCTTCCATCAGCATCCAAATCCACAATAAAAATATTGTTCGCGGTAGACGTATTTGGCTGTATTGGAATACGTTTAATCAGATTCCCGGTATTAGACCAAATATAAACCCCCGTTGTAGCTGGCCCATTTGAATTACCACATACAGCAACCACTTCAGGAGTTCCATCAGAATCCAAATCTGCTATAGCAGGTGAATACCACGAGCTATCACATCGCGCCTCCCAAAGTATTGCACCTGTACTTCCATTCAGAATTGAAAACCCAGACGCCACCCTCATGACAGCTATATCGGCCACATCGCCTGGACCAATCTTTCCATCGCCATTTGTATCCCGCAGAGGTGCGGCAACCATTGGAGCTCCAGAAGAAACAGCCTTATTACTCCAAACAATCACCCCCTCAAGATCCAAGCCTATAGGCGCAATCTCAACATCATCGCTGGTAAACTTGATGTTGTTGTCTTCTCGGGCCTCTGCAACTACGCGGTCTGCATCAACCCAAACTGCAATTGGCGCATCGCGGAACAATGTCTTCCCAGAAACAGGAATATTAATAATTGACTCTTGCTCTGGCGCCAGCGGCAAAGCTTGAGAATACCGCCCGATAACAGGCTCTCCGTCCTCGAATGAGCCATCGTGATTTTCATCGACAAAGGCCAACAACAAGACAACGTCAGAGGCTGACGTCGCCATTCTGCCCTTATTCTTGACCGTAACAGCTAGCTCTCCCGACACTACTAGTGACTGGGTGTTGGTACTTAGTCGCTGGGTATCTACTGCTTTTATCCAGAGATCGGGCAACATCTCCGTGGCAGACAGCGGCCGCACTCTTATTTCACCCAAAGTAGGCAATGCTTCGCTTTGTGTATCACGATCAAACCAACGTACCGTAGCAAGGTGACGGGTTGTATTGACCTCAAACTTAACGGCCGGGTAGCTGATAACTGGAAATGCAAAGCTGCCATCTGAAGAAGTTACAGTGGTACCGAACTGGTAACCGTCAGTTACCCGAATAGCATTTACTGTAACGCCACTCACCGGCTGATTAGTCTGTGAGTCCACCACCGTTCCGCCTACACCATATGCTTTCAGGCTGAGAGAGAAACCTGGAGTTAGTACCTGCCCTTTAGAGATAGAGTAAGTCACAACAGCCGGGTTATACGCGGGGTGGCTGGCCGTGATACGCCACCTTCCAATAGGCAAAACCATCGTGACTTCAGATATGTCACTGTACATCTGCCGCTGAATTGTATTGCCTGAGGCATCCAGCATTTCTGCCAGGACGTTGGCATGCTTGACTGGGTTATTTGAACTTCTGGGACGAACCACAATACTGCCCGTTGAAACCCCTACTGATTCAGATTGGAGGACAACAGTTCCCATATCCGTCATGGCCCCACCAGTAATCACCGTATTCAATACAGGGCCGGCATAATTCGTTTTGGTAAAATTAAGACTGTACTCACCCATTGCTGCGGAGGCATTCAACTCCCCGTTGGCATCCGTTGT
>JASLCO010000103.1 GCA_030146505.1 Moraxellaceae bacterium | reverse complement strand
CGGCCGCCACGGAATCGCAGAAGGCAGAAAACACCAGCAGCAGCACGATGCCGCGGTCGGCCAGGCTGGTGTATTTCTTGCGCGCTGCAAACCATTTCCCCAGCCACGGGTGCAGCAGCTGACCGATCACGAAAGGCAGCAGCAAGAGCGTGGCGATATCCATTACGGCCTTGCCGAAGGACAAGGTTTCGCCTGTGGTCTCGCTCATGAGGCTGACCAGCGCCGGCGTGGCAATGATGCCGATGAGACTGGACAGCGTGGCGTTGAAAATGGCGGCCGGCACATTGCCGCGCGCCATGCCGGTCATGGCCACGGACGAGGTGATGGTGGACGGCAGCACGCAGAGAAAGAAAAATCCCAGCAGCAGCATGGGAGGCAGCCAGTGCCCGAAGGCCATGCGGAAAATCACGAACAGCAGTGGAAAGACCACGAAGGTGAAGGCCTGCACCACGGCATGCAGGCGCCAGTTGCGGATGCCGGCCTTCATCTGCTCCGTGGGTATGCCCATGCCGTGCAGGAAAAAGACCAGCGCCACGCCGGCATTGATGAACTGGTCCAGATGCAGCAGGCCGCCGCTCTTGCCGATATCCGGAAAAAACGAGGCGATGATGACGGCCACGACCATGCCGCGCAGGAACCAGTCGTTGAGCAGGGATTTCAGGGTGTTGTTCATGGTGTTGCGGAATGCTCCGGTTTCATGGGGCGGGTTTGGTGCGTGCCTTGAGGCCTTTCATGAATTCGCCGAAGGCGCCTTGCAGGGGAGTAAACAGCGGATCGTCACGATGGTTCAGCATGACTTCGCTGAACAGCTTGAGGCCCACGGCGAAGGCAGCGTTTTCGTCGCCCTCGAAGAGGCGGGCGGCAGCGGCGCGTTCAATGATGGTGAAGATGTCATCGTGGTTGGTGCAGTCGAATTGCAGCGGTGCATGCAGTACGTCATCGGCATTTTTGCCCGCGAGGTGTGCAAGCGTAATGCGGTAGCGGTGGCTTTTCATAATACGGATTCCTTATGGATTTATTCGGCTTTGCTGAAGGACGAAGCCGGCGCGCCCGGCCTGCATGCCGGAGAAAAGGGCGCCGCCCGTGATCAGCGCGAACAGCAGGCCCAGTACGACCCAGCTGCTGTTGAAGCCGTGCAGCAGTCCCACGGCAAAGGGCCCCAGCGCCGCCAGTGAATAACCCAGGCCCTGCACCATGCCGGAAAGCCGGGCCGCGGTTTGCGCATCGTGGCTGCGCAGCACGATGAGGGCCAGCGCCATGCTGAAGGTGCCACCCTGGCCCAGCCCCAGCAGCACTATCCACAGCCACAGCGTGTCCACGGGGGCGAACAGGCAGCCCTCCAGGCCGCAGAAAGTCAGCATCAGCATGAGGGCGATGGTGGCGCGCTGGTCGCCACCACGGCGCACATGCGCATTCGCCAGCAGTGGCGCGCCCAGCGCGGTGATGAGTTGTATCAGCACGGAAACGGAAAGACTGAATCCGGCCTGCAGCGCGGTGAGCCCGCGATCCTGCAGGATTGCGGGCAACCAGCCGAAAACGCAGTAGGCCAGTGAGGATTGCAGGCCCATGTACAACGTCACCTGCCAGGCCAGGGGATCGCGCAGCAGCGAGGGCGCCTTGGCGGGCAGGGCCTGCGGTGTGTGCCGCGCGCGTTGCCAGGGCCACCAGGCGAGTGCTGCCAGCAGGGCCGGCACCGCCCAGCAGGCCAGTGCCACGCGCCAGCTGCCGCTCCAGGCCTGCACCGGTACGGTGAGGCCGGCGGCCAGCGCCGCCCCCAGGCTCAGGGCCATGGTGTAGATACCGGTGACGCGGTCGGCGCTGTCGGCAAAGTCACGCTTGAGCAGGCCCGGCAGCAGCACGTTCACCACGCCGATGGTAGCGCCGGCCACCAGCGTGCCGGCAAACAGGCCGATGCTGCCGAAGGCGCGCAGCACGATGCCGGCCGACAGGAGCAGCAGCATGATTTCCATCACCCGTTCGCTGCCGAAGCGGCGCGCGAGCCGTGGCGCCAGCGGCCCGAAAATGCCGAAGCAGAGCACGGGTAGGGTGGTGATGAGGCCGATGTGGCCGGCCGACAGTCCCAGGTCCTGCTGCACGGCCAGCAATACCGGCGCCAGGCTGGACAGTGCCGGCCGCAGATTGATGGCCACCAGCACGAGCACCCCCAGCAACAGGAGTCGCTGCCGGCCCTCATGCGGGCGCCGGGGCGTGGGTGCCGTCTGGCCGGGTTCCGCGTCCAGCAGGAGTTCGTCGCCCAGCCGGGGCGTGTCGTGAGCAGGGGAGTTGTGCATGGAGGGAGGTGTAGCCAAAGACGGCAACTCTGGCCGGCCGCCTGTTTGAAGGGAAGGGGCTGTACGCATTGTCAGTATGGCGACTATGCCTTAGAGTCGCGCCCTCTCTATTCCTGCGCACGGGGCCTTACGACATGAGCATTAACCTGGACCACCTCACCATTGCTGAACTGGACGCGCTTATCGACCAGGCCGCCGACCTTATCGAAAAGAAAAAGGCGCAGGCCCTGGTGGATGCCAAGGCCGAGATCGAGAAGATTGCCGCCGCCACCGGCATGAGCGTGGAAGAGCTGCTGGGCCTCAAGGCCGGCAAGGTCAAGAAGGCCAGTGCCACCAAGAAGCCGGTGGCCGACAAATACCGCAACCCCAAGGACCACACCCAGACCTGGACCGGCCGTGGCAAGCGTCCGAAATGGCTGCAGGAAATGCTGGACCGCGGTGGCAAGCTGGAAAATTTCCTCATTCTCTGACGGTGCAGTGGGTTGGCCCGGTGAAGGGCCTGCGCTTTTCTGCTGCGTGAACAAAACAAAGCCGCTCATTGAGCGGCTTTGTTTTTGCGATTCATGGGCCTGATGTCGTTTTGGATATGCGGTCGCCTGTCTTTCGCAGGGAGAGGAAGATGAGGCTGTTTGAAGTTCCTCGAACAGCTGTCTTGGGAATCCGCCAGGAGAGTCTTGAAAATGTCGTCCCGGGGCAGGCCGGGATTCCTGCGACGGTGATTTCTTTCACCGCATCATGGGCTCCGGCCAGCGCCGGAACGGCGATGCAAGGGAACAAGGAAGTTACATAGGCCAGTCCCTTTTTAAGAGCCTGTTCACGATCTCTGGATTCGTTGATTTTGATAAGCCCAAAATCTTGAAAACGTCGTCCCGGCGAAGGCCGGGATCCATGCGGCCGTGCTTTTTCCTCCGCTTTATGGGTCCCGGCCTTCGCCGGGACGACGAAAAATGAAGATCGTGAACAGCATCTAAGATGAGACTTCCAAAAAAAACGCCGCTCATTGAGCGGCGTTTTTCCTGGAGTGCTACATCAAAGCCCAGCCTTTTGCTGCGTGCGCCGTATCTCAGAAATGCAGGTTCAGCGCCGTGATGTAGCTGGTGTCGCCGGACTTGATGCCGGCAGGGGCGTCGCCATCGTACTGGTAGCGCACACCCAGCTTGAGGTCCAGTTGCTCGGCCAGTTTCACCAGCACGCCGAGATCGGTCTTGATGAGATAGTCGCGGCCCTGGCTGAGGCTGGGCTGGTAATAGATGTCGAACAGGGCGCGCACCTGCTCGTTGAGCTGGCGCTTGTAGGCGAAATAGCTGTTGAGGCGCCAGTAATCGTCGTCCAGTCCGGCCTGGTCTTCCCATTCGTAGAGCGCGCCTATGCCGGCATAAACGGCGCGCACGCCGGGCTCGTAATTGAGCGTGAAGCGCATGCCGCCACCCAGCTGGACACGCGAATCCAGCAGCTGGAAATCATCCTTCTGGCCGTCGACAAAGGCTTCGACAGCGAGGCCGCGCTGGAATTCATCGCGGAAATGCAGGTGTGCCCAGCTGCTGTTTTCCACTTCCTGGTCGTTCGCCTTGGCGCGGCTGCTTTCCACCAGCGCGAACATGTCGGTTTCGCGGGCGCGGTAATCGACGCGGCCGCCGACGGTGTAGTTCACGCGGTCGGTATTGCCGCTGCGCCCGTCGATGGCGCCGCGGATATTGCCGCTGGCGCCTTGTGCCGGCGTGTTGATGGTGTCGGATTCGATGCTTTCGTAGGCGAAACTGGCAGCGGGCAGGGCCAGCGCAAGGCAAAGGACAAAGCGGTTCAGACGCATGGGCAGGAGTTCTCTTCGGTCAGGGTGGGGCGGCTTCCGGGCTCGCCTTTTGAGTGCGCTGGCATTATAAAGAACCGCGGCGCGCGGCAAGGCTTTTTTTTGCGGTCTTGCCCACAAGAAAAACAGCATTGCGCAAGCGCATCTGCCGCCGATTCCACTCCCGTTTTCCCCCGAGGCCCTGATGACCGACGCTGTTCGGCCCGATGCAAAAGCCGTTTCGCTCACGCCTTATCTCCTGCTGGGCTTTCTGGCGCTGCTCGTGGCGCTGGTCGTGCGCGCACCGGCCAGCCTGCTGCAAAAAGCCGTGCCGGCCGGCCTGCCGGTGCAGGTGGCGGCCTGGGGCGGCACGCTCTGGCAGGGACAGGCGGGCCTGTTGCTGGGTGGCCAGCCCGGTTTTCTGGAATGGCGGGTGCAGCCGGCGCGTCTGCTCACCGGGCATCTGGCGCTGGCCTTGCAGGGGCGTGGTGAAACCACGCTGGCCGGGCAGGCGGAACTGGGTGTCGGCAGCTGGTCGGTGAGCCAGCTTCGTGGCGAGTTGCCTTCGTCCTTGCTGCGGGCCCTGCTGCCGCCGGGCTGGAGCCTGCCGGGCAGCGTACAGGCAGAGAATCTCACGCTGGCGCGTCGCGGCCATGGCAACGGGCCGTGGCAGGCAGCAGGCGGTCGCCTGCGCTGGGGCGGCGGTGCCATGCAATACCGCCTGGACAGCCAGAGCCAGGCGGCCACGCTGCCGGCGCTGGTGGTGGATTTGCGCCTCGAGGGCGAGACGCTGGCGCTGGCGCTGAGCGAAGAGGACGGCAATCTCGGCCTGGCTCTGCTGCGGCTGGAGCCGGACGGTACGGTGGAGGCGAAGCTGCGCGAGCGGCTGCTGCGCTATACGCCGGGTTATCGCAGCAGCGGTGGCGATGCCGATGCCGTGGTGGTGACGGCGCGGCAGAAGCTGTGAGCGTTTTGACGCCCTGTTTTGAAACATTCATGGCGGCCGGTGCCGGGCGCCATTTTTTCCGGATTGAAAGGCTGGTGATACCGAAATCGTCATCAGCCGGGACGAAGGGCTGTGGCATGATCCTGCCGCAGCGGGAGTCGGAGATTTGCGGGGCATGACGGACATGATGGCGATGGAGCCCATGGCAGCGCTGGCGGGACGCCTGCTGCGCCTTGTCGCCACCGTGTGGATGGCCTGGGTGCTGGCCGGCATGGTCTGGCTGGCCAGCGGTCACAACAGTGCGCGCCTGCCGGCACCGCCGGCGGTGCAGCGGCGCGTGGCGCCGGCCGTGGACGTGAGCCGCCTGGCCACGCTCAACCTGTTCGGCCAGCCGCCCCTGGCGACTGCGAAGGGCGAGGCTGCCAGTGCGCCGGACACCAGCCTGCAACTGCGCCTCACCGGTGTTTTCGTGAACGCCGAGGCGGCAAAGTCCAGCGCCATCGTCGCCGAACGCAACAATCCTTCGGCGCCGGCCAAGGTCTATCGCGTGAACGAAAGCCTGCCGGGCGGCGCCACGCTTGCCGAGGTGTATGACGACCGCATCCTCATCCGTCGCGGCGAGGGCGCGGCGGAAGTGCTGCGTTTTGAAAAGAGCAGCCTGCTGGGTGGCGATGCGGCCAGCACCGGCACGCCCCGCCAGGCAGGCAACAGCGTGCGGGACATGCTGGGCCAGGCCATGCAGGCCATGGCAACGGCGCCGGAAGAATTCGTGCAGCAGATGGGGCTCAAGCCCGGTGAAAACGGTTACGAGGTAACGGCGGATTCGCCGGAATACATGCGCAATGCTGTCGGGCTGCAGCCGGGCGACCACATTGTCAGCATCAACGGCCGTCGCCTTGGCAACCCCCGGCGCGACCGCAATGTGCTGGGTGAACTGCAAAGCGGCAGCGGCCGGGTCAAGGTGGAAATCCAGCGCGGCGGCCAGACTGTGACTCTTGAACGGAAACTCTGAAACGATGCGTCTTTCTCATTCCTGCGCGGCCCTGTGCCTTTTGCTGGCGATGTCCCTGCCGGCCCATGCCGCGAAAGCCAAGACCTGGAAGGTCAATCTCAAGGATGCCGACATCACGGCGCTCATCAGCGAAGTGGCCGAGGTCACCGGCAAGAATTTCGTGGTGGACCCGCGCGTGAAGGGCACCATCACCGTGATTTCCAGCAAGTCGCTGACGGCCAGCGAGCTTTACGAGCTTTTCCTCGGCGTGCTCAGTGTCAACAATTTTGCCGCCGTGCCGGCCGGCAGCGCCGTGAAGATCGTGCCGGACGTGAATGCCAAGCAGATGGCGGTGCCGGTGGATGTGGACTTCAGCCAGAAGGGCGATGCCCTGGTGACGCGCGTCGTCACGCTGGACAACACCAATGCGGTCGATCTCGTGCCGGTGCTGCGCCCGATGATGCCGCAGTTCGCGCACCTGGCCGCCATTCCCTCGGCCAATGCCTTGGTGGTGTCCGATCACGCCAACAATATCGAGATGCTCACCTCCATCATCCGCCAGCTCGACGGCACCGACGGCGATGAGGTGGAAGTGCTGCCACTCAAGGAAACGCGCGTGGACGATGTGGTGTCCATGCTGGAATCGCTGACCAGCATCAATGGATCCGGCGCGACAGCCAACAAGGACAGCAAGCAGTTCTATCGCGTGCGCGTGGTGGCCGATGCGCGCAGCAACCGTCTCCTGCTCAAGGGCAATGCCAGCGGTCGCCAGCGCCTGCGCGAACTGGTCGCCACGCTCGACACGCCCAGCGAGCGCCTGGGCGGCGTCAAGGTATTCCGCCTCAAGCATGCTTCCGCCAAGCAGGTGGCTGAAGTCCTGCGCGGACTCGTCGCCGGTGATGGCAGCCCGGGCTCGCGCAGCAGCATGTCGTCGGCGCTCGGCAATGCTTCCGGCAGCAGCACTTCGTCTTCGTCGTCATCACCGGTTTCCGTCAGCGGCAACGGCGTCAGCCTGATTGCCGATGATTCGCTGAATGCGCTCGTGGTGCGTGCCGACCCCGCCATGATGAAAGAAGTGGTGAACGTCATCGACCAGCTCGACCAGCGCCGCTCGCAGGTACTGATCCAGGCCGCCATCGTCGAAGTCTCCGGCGACAACGCGCAGCAGCTCGGCGTGCAATGGGCGGCCGGCGATCCGAAAAATGGCGTTGGCCTCATCAATTTCTCCACTGCCGGCACCAGCCTGTCCACCATTGCCGCCGCCGTGGCTTCCGATACGCTGCCGCCCAATGGCGTCGGCGACGGTGCGGCCATCGCCATCGGCAAGAGCGGTACCAACTCCAACGGCGACCGCACTTTCTACGGCGCGCTCATCCAGGCCCTGTCCACGGTCACCAATGCCAACCTGCTGTCCACACCGAGCATCATGACGCTGGACAACCAGGAAGCGAAAATCGTGGTGGGCCAGAATGTGCCCTTCATCACCGGCAGTTCCACCAGTTCCAGCTCCACCACCACCAATCCTTTCCAGACCATAGAGCGACAGGACGTGGGCATCACGCTGAAGGTGATTCCGCATATCGGCGAGGGTGGAACCGTGCGCCTGGAGATCGAGCAGGAAGTCTCGGCCGTGCTGCCCTCGGTGCAGGGCGTGAATTCCGCCGACCTCATCACCAGCAAGCGTTCCATCAAGACCACGGTGCTGGCGGATGACGGCCAGACCATCGTGCTGGGCGGACTGATCAAGGATGACAACACCAAGACGGTCAGCAAGGTGCCCCTCTTGGGCGACATCCCCCTTCTCGGTTATCTTTTCCGCGCCACCAGCGACAAGAAGACCAAGCAGAACCTGCTCGTCTTCCTGCAGCCCACGCTGTTGCGTGATGGCAACAGCGCGGTGGAAATGAGCAAGCGCCAGTACGATTCCATACGCACCCTGGACATGAGCGTGAGCAAGAACGGCAAGATCACGCGCCTGCCGGAAACCGTGGAGGCGATCTACCAGGGCTACAAGCCCACGGCGGAAAAACCGGAAGTGCCGCCGGAGCCGGCGCAGCGGCCGGCCAGTCCGCCACCGGCGGAAGAAGCGGCTCCTGCCGCTCCCTGAATCCTTGCCCGGTGCATGCGCATGTGCCGGGCCTTTTTTGTGACAAATGGAAGATCGTCATCATGTTGAAGCTGCAATTTATCGATAACCGTCAGCCTTCCATCTGGCTGGTCGACGAGCGCATTTCCATCGGCCGTGACAAGAGCAACAAGGTTGTCATCAACGACGAGGGCGTGAGTGTTTTCCATGCCGAACTGCGCCTGGAAGACGGCAAGCTTTTCATCTGGGATTCCGGCAGCGTCAACGGCACCTTCGTCAACGGCGAGAAGATCACCGGCAAGCGCGAAGTGAATGCCGGCGATGTCATCCGCTTCTACCAGGTCGACGTGCAGATCGTGGACCCGTCCAAGGGCCCGGCCCCCGCGCTGCCCGAGGCGGTGAAGCGTGAACTGGAAAAGCCCGCCCTGCCGCAGTGGCAGCTCAAGGCCATGACCGGCACCATTTCCGGCAAGATGTTCCTCGTTGATGGCACCAAGATCATCGGCCGTGATCCGGGTTGCGACATCGTGGTGGCCGGCTCGCATGTCTCGCGCCGCCATGCCGAGCTCACCATCCGTTCCGGCAAGCTCTGGGTGAAGGACCTGGGTTCTTCCAACGGTTCCTTCGTCAACGGCAAGCGCAGCGAAGAAACCGCGCTGAAAAACGGCGATGAAGTGAAGTTCGACGCCATGACCTTCAAGGTGGTGGGCCCGGCCGAACAGGAAGAATCCTTCGATGAAGCCGACATGACGCAGTTCCGTCCGGTGGTGGCGCCCAAGCCTGCCACGGCTGCAGCCGCACCGGCTCCGGCCGCAGCGCCCAAGCCGGCGCCGGTCGCCGCTCCGCAGGCAGCCCCCGTGGCTGCCGCTCCCAGGCCGGCCCCCGCCGCGAAACCGGCTCCCGTACAGCAGCCGGCGTCTGGCAAGGCCACGCCGCTGGGCCCCATGGTGCTGATTGCATTGGTGGTACTGGCGGGCATCGCTGCCTTCTTCATCCTGCGCTGATGCCGCTGATGCCGCTGATGTGCTGAAAAAGAAAACGGGGCCCAACGGCCCCGTTTTCTTTTTCAGGAATTCCTTTCCCGGCTCCTGCAGGCCGGGCTCCGGCCGGCAGGCTTTGTGCGAATGAATTCGCAGCTACGGTTTCACGTTTTCCTGGCCACGTTTCCCGGGGCGGCATGATGTGTTTTGTTCATGCTTCCCTCAGGCCGAAACCCTGACGCGGGAAATGCACATGCACGGCCAGGCCCGCCTGTTCTCGGGCCAGTGTCCAGCCCCGGGCCGAGGCCGCGACCAAGGTGCCGCTGGTGGCGGTGCGGGCGTAGTCATCCGGCGCGATGCTGACGTGCCGGCCGATGAGGGCATCCTGCTTCTGGTCGGGCGCGATGGCGCGCGGGGCATGGGCGGCGGCAATGTCCCGCGCCGCGTCTGCGCTGATTTCCGTGGCATGGCCATGGCCGAAGGCCTTGATGCGGTCCATCCAGGCCAGCACGCGCGGGAAGGGGCGGACGGCACCGGACTCTCCCATGTCACGCATGAACCAGAGGCTGTGGTAGGCAGAAAAATCAGCGTGGCAGGGGGCTGCTCCGAACAGGAAGTCCTGCGCCTGCAGGCGGTTTTCCATGTCGGCCAGATGCGCCTGCACGATCCCCCTGGCGGCCAGGGGCCCGGGGCTGCGCACGGCGGCCGTGCGGCCTATCTGCACGCGGTCCCAGAAAAAGCGGGCAATGTCGCGCAGCGACATGCTGCGCAGCACCTTGGCGCCCAGCTTGCGCGTGCCGCCCACCATCAGGCAGGCAAAGAATATTTCCAGGTCAACACGGGCGGCCCATTCCCGGGCTTCGGGAGTGCAGTTTTCCAGGGCCAGTTCGGGCTTGCCGGAAAGCGCCGCGATTTCCTCGGCAATGCGTTTGCTGTCGCAGAACACATCGGCGCCGATCTGTGCCACCGGAATCTTGCGATAACCCCCCGCCAGCGCCTCCACGCCGGGTCGTGGCGGCATTTCCCGGGTGATGACGGACTGCCAGGAAAGCCCGGCGTAGCCCAGCATGGCGCGGATTTTTTCCGAAAAGGGAGAGAGGGGGTAATGATGCAGGATGATTTCGGGCATGAGCGCTCGCCGTCAGCATGAAGGTGGCGCCCTTTGTAGCAGGCCCGGCCGGCGCCCGGAAGCAACCGTCTCCAAAAGTAAGGAGGGGCCCGCAGGCCGCTTGTCGTGTTTGCCCGGCTGGCCTCAGGCGCGCGAGTCAATGCGGATGATGCGGCCGTGTTCGTCGTGGTGGACCACGCAGACGGAGCTGGCGCGGCCATTGGTGATTTCCAGTTCCGGCAGGTCAAAATGCGCGGCGTAGTCGCGCAGGGTGTGCACCGGCGGCATGCTGGCCTTGCGCGCCGGCAGCAGGTTCCACAGCAGCAGCGTGCCGGAGGTGCCGACCAGCGCCATCATGGAGCCTTCAAGATTCACCGGCGAGCCGCCGGCCAGGGTCTTCATGAGCACGGGCTGCAGGCTGGTGCCCAGGCTGCCCAGCCAGGCCACGGTGCTGATGACCGGGCGCCACAGCCACAGCCACATGCCCCAGAGCATGGCGGTGGAAGCATCGGAAAACAGGCGCTGGTGCCAGCGCATCTGGTGGCGGGCGTTGATGATGAGGTTGCTCATGTCGTTTCTCGGTTTTCTGGCATTAAGGGTATTGGCAGCCGGTACCTGTCCACTCTGCCGGTTTCCACGCAAGCCCGTGATGAACTTGTCATGAATGATTTTTAATCTGCCGCCATGCGGCAGGTTTCCTGATGGTTTCAGGGACGTATGCCGCGGTCCGGGCTGACCCAGCGCGCGCGCTGCCCGGTACGGCGCAGCAGCACCTTGGGATAGGCCACGATGGTGGAGGCGATGTTGATCACCCAGAACACCACGGGATACCAGACCATCCAGTAGTAATTGCGGCCGAGGCCACGGTCGTAGCGGCTGTCCAGCCATTTGCTGAACGCGAACTGCAAAAGGCAGGTGGCACCCAGGATCATGCCGCTGCCTGAAGGAATCAGCGGTGAACCGATCACAGGCAACAGTCCCTTGGGCAGGACGAGGCCGGCCAGCCACAGGGCCGTCAGCAAAAGCATCATGTAGGACCAGAACACGCTGATGCACATTTCCAGCAGCAGCGGCCACATGTAGTTCTGGCCGGGATGCACCAGCACATTGAAATTCTTCAGCAGTACCTGCGCACCGCCCATGGCCCAGCGCGTGCGCTGCTTCCACAGGCCGTTCAGGGTTTCCGGCATCAGTATCCAGGTGAGGGCATTGGGCTCGAAGCGCACATCCCAGCCGGCACGCTGCAGTTTCCAGGTGATGTCGATGTCTTCTGTGAGCATGTCCGCGCTCCAGTAGCCGACCTGGTGCACGGCCGATTTGCGGAAGGCGGTGATGACGCCGGAGACAGTGAAGATGCGCCCGAAGCTGCGCTGCGCGCGCTTGATCATGCCGACGATGGACGAAAATTCGCCCACCTGCACACGACCCAGCAGCGTGGAGCGGTTGCGTATGCGCGGATTGCCCGTCACCGCTGCCACCTGCGGGTTTTCCACGAAATGCCTCACCATCCAGTGCGCGGCATGCGGATCGAGCAGGGCGTCGCCGTCTATGCAGATGAGGATTTCCGATTTCGCCAGCAGGCTGCCGGCCTGCAGGCCCATGGCCTTGCCCTGGTTCTGCGCGAGGTGCACCACGCGCAGGCGCGGATGTTTTTCCGCAAGGCGGTCCAGCACTTCACCGGTGTTGTCGCGGCTGCCATCGTTGATGGCGATGACCTCGAAATCCGGATAATCCAGCGCCAGCGCATGGCTCAGGGTTTCTTCCGCGTTGTCGCCTTCGTTGTAGCAGGGGATGAGCACGCTCACCGGCGGCGTGTTCAGCAGCACGCGCGGCTGGTTCCAGGCCGGCTCCCGGCGCTCGAAGCGCCAGTAGAAAAGTGCGGCGCCCAGCATCCACAGCCACGACATGAACAAGGGGTAGTAGAAGACAAAGCCGAGCAGGCTTTGCCACAGGGTTTCGGGGCGGGCGATCACTTCAGCTCCGGCGCGTTGGGCTTGCTGTCCAGCACGGGCTTGAGCACGGCCGGGTCGGGATGGTCGCTGAACAGCATGTCGGGGTAGTAGCCCACATGCTGCACGCCCATGCTGTAGAGGCGGCGGAAAGTGTCGGCCATTTCGCGGCTGGGGATCAGGCGGTTGTTGTCGGCCCAGTCCACCGACTGGATTTCAAAGACGACCTTGTCCATGCCGCCGGGGTGGTCGTTCACGGCATCGACCAGGTCATGGAAGAAGCCGGCGGCGTCGGCGGTTTTTTCCATGTAGGGCATGGCCATGATGGCGGTGAAGTCGTAGCGCGCCAGCGAGTTGTCCAGCGACTGCGAATACCAGACTTCTGCCTTGGGGCTCTGCGCCACGCGGGCATAGAGGTTGCGCGCCGTTTTCAGGGCCGGCTGCTGCTGCCGTACCACGGCGGCCAGTTCCATCGCCATGTCGTCCAGGGCATTGATCTTGAGGATGGTCCAGCGTCCCAGCAGGTCGTCATTCCGGCGGATGGCGGCGATATCGCCGGGCAGGCCCCAGCTCCTGTAGGCGGCAAGGCCGGAGGGGCTGGCGTCTTCGTAGTCGGAGAGCGTCACGTCGTCGTGGAAAAGCAGGCCGTCGAAGGCGGCCGAGCGCGCCAGGTCTTCGTAAAGTTCGCGCACGGTCTGGCGCACCTGCGCTGAAAACGGTGAGAGGCGGATGTAGCCCATATTGAGGTGGTCGCGCTTTTCGCTTTGCAGCGTCACCACCTTGTCTGCCGCGCCGGGCGTGCCGGCCGGCAGCTCCCAGGCCAGCATGGGCATCCAGGCATAGAGGCGCTTTACCGGCGTGCGCGTGCGGATTTGCCAGGCCACGCGGTTGAAGAGGTCGGCGCGCATGGGCAGGAGTCGGTTGGGGAAATACACGGCATTGGCCGAGCCGTTGCCGTCGGGATCGGCATAGGCCTGCAGGTAGACCGTGTTCACGCCCATGGCGGCAATGCGGTCTAGCAGATGGCCGAGATTCTTTTCCTGCTGTGCCGGGTCCGGGTCGTAGACGTAGTCCAAGTCCACGTGCATGACCTTCTGCGGACGGTCGTTGTCGGAAAGGTTCTGGTTGCGGATGGTGATTTCGCGATTGAGGTCCCACAGCGCCATGCCGCGCTCGACCAGGATGCGGCGCAGCCCCCACAGCGGGGTGTCGGCCATGTTGGCGCCGTCGTCCAGCGTGAGCCCCACCGGCATGCCCAGTTTTTCGGCGATGTCGCGGCTGGTGCTGTTGTAGCGGCCGTAGGGCCAGGCGATCACGCGCGGTGATTTGCCCGTATAGCGACGGATGAGTTCGCTGTTGCGCTTGAGGTCGGACTGTATCCGGGAGCGGTAGGTCGCTTCGTCCTCGTAGCGTTTTTCGTCCGGCAGGTAGCGGCGCGTGGTGGCGGCCGGCTCCATGTTTCCCTGCGGATTGCCCTGCAGGCCGTGGTGCAGGTCGAAGCTGTGGCTGCCCACTTCCACGAGGCCGCTCTGGCTCATTTCTTTCAGTTGCACCCAGCTCAGCAGCTTTTCGCGCGGCACGGCCTTGCCGTCGAAATCCACGCTGCCCTTTTCCTCCAGCCAGCCGCCCACCACGGCGATCACGGCCGGGATGCGGAACATTTTCAGGATGGGAAAGGCATTGGCATAGACGGAGGCATAGCCGTCATCAAAGGTGATGAGCACGGCCTTGTCCGGCAGCGGGCGCCGGCCTTCATGGTCGGCCAGCACGTCGTCGATGCTGACGAAGTGGTAGCCACGGTTGCGCAGCCAGTCCATCTGGCGCACGAACATGGTGGGTGTGACGGCGTATTGCGGTACCAGCGCGTCCTCGCGCTCGGCAATCTCGTGGTAGCTGAGGACGGTGAGCTTTTCCTCGGTGTCGGCCTGCGCGGGCAGGGCCGGCAGCAACAGCAGCAGGGTCCAGAGCAACAGCCAGGGCCGGGAGAGCGCACGCATCGTCAGGGTATCCGCAAGCGGTGGTCGGGAGGCAAAGCACGGTTCGCAGCCAGGGCAAACATCGGTATCGCCTCTCTGCCGTGGCGCGAGGGAAGGGAGAGGGACTTTGCCGGGTTCTTGAGACCACGAAAGGGCGGAGGGGTTCCCGGAGCGGCGCGGATTCTAGCGGATGGGTCAAAAAATAATCAGGTGCCGGCAAAAAAATAGTGCCGACGGCATGGAAACCGCATGGCCATCGGCGAATGCCCCGCGTCCGGCGGTGGCAGGCTGGCCAGCACCGGGCCCGGCCTGTAGTGATGGAGCCTTCCCCGGGCAAGAAAGGAATCTGGACATGGCTACGGTGCTTTGGGCCAACCGCCTTCAGGGTGGCGTGGTGAACTCGGACGCCAGCGACAAGTACGCGCTCTACCGGCACAGCCGCAAGCTGGATGCGGTATGCCGGCGCAGCAGCGGCCTCTCCTTCACGCAGCTTTGCGACACCACCGACCTGCGCATCAACCTGGAAGACATCGCGCTGCCGGAGGGCATGGGCTCAACCGATGAGCTCATGGCGGTGGATGGCGTGTGGCAGCCGGCCGAGGCAGCCGTGCGCCTGCTCACGGCCGCGCTGGCCGAAATCCGCGAAAAGAAAATCCGCTTCGGCCTGCTGCGCAATGACCACAAAGACGTGGTAGCCGAGCTGGAAGAAAGCCTGCGCTATGCCGAAGCCGCCGCCGATGACGGCGCGCAGTTCAATTTTTCGGTGGTGATGTAGCCCTGATGCTTCGACTTCCGGTGCGTGCAGGTCAGGCTTCGGCCCGGCCTGCCCCATTGCACCGACTCATGGCTCACTCCCACCACGGATAAAACGCCGGCATTTCACTGGCGCGACCCTGGAATTCGGGGCTGCGTTTTTCCAGGAAGGATTTCACGCCTTCCTTGCCGTCGCCCACGCTGGTGTAGAACATGGCAAGCGAATCGATGCGGTGTGCTTCCAGCGGGCTGGCTTGTGCCGCATTGCGATACAGCATCTGGCGTATCAGCGCCGTGGAAACCGGCGATTTGTTGTCCACGAATTTGTGCGCCAGCTTGTAGGCTTCATTGAGCAATTCTTCCGGTGCGTGCACGGCTTTCACGAGGCCGCCGCGCAAGGCTTCCTGCGCATCCATGATTTCCGCGGAATACACCCACTCCAGCGCCTGCGAGATGCCGACAAGGCGTGGCAGGAACCAGCTGGAGCAGGCTTCCGGCGCCACGCCGATTTTTCCGAAGACAAAACCGATGCGGGCCTTTTCCGAGGCCAGGCGTATGTCCATGGCCAGCGTCATGGTGGCGCCTATGCCCACGGCCGCGCCGTTGATGGCACCGATCACGGGCTTCTTGCAGGCATAGATGGCGATGGTGACGCGGCCGCCGGTGTCGCGCACGCCGCGCTTGATGGCCGGGTCTTCCAGGCGCTGGTGCATGTCGTCCACGGTGGGTGTCTGGGTTTCGTCCAGGCCGAAGACATTGCCGGGCACGGAAAGGTCCATGCCGGCACAGAAGGCGCGGCCGGCACCGGTGACGACAATGGCCTTCACGGCATCGTCTTCACTGGCGCGGTGGAAAGCGTGCTCCAGCTCGTCGGCCATGGTCACGGTGAAGGCATTGAGCTGATCGGGACGATTCAGCGTCAGCGTGAGTATGCTGTCGGCCACGCGGTAGTCGAGAGTGGTGTAGCTCGTTGGGATGTCGCTCATGCCTGTCTCCGGCGCGCGGGAATTTTCGGGGCCCTGTTTTTAGCAGCAAAGCCGGCCGGGATGAATGGGAGGCAGGGCCGGCCAGCCGGCATTTCAGGCCTTTTGCGGCAAGGGCCGGTCAGCCCGTGCAATGGCCGGCGGCGCTTGCTAGATTCGCGGCCTGCCTTTTCCTGCCGGTATCTGCACATGAATGTCCTGATCGTCCACGCCCACCCCGAGCCGCAGTCTTTCACCACCTCGATGATGAAAACGGCCGTGGCGGATTTCACCGCCGCCGGCCACAGCGTGGAAGTTTCCGATCTCTATGCCATGGACTGGAATCCGGTAGCATCGGCTGCCGATTTCGGCGTGCGCAAGAATCCGGAATACCTCGTGTATGCACTGGAGCAGCGCCACGGCTACGAAGGCGGCACGATTGCGGTGGACATTGCCGCCGAAATCGGAAAAGTGAAAAAAGCCGACCTCATCATTTTCAGCTTTCCGCTCTACTGGTTTTCCGTGCCTGCCATCCTCAAGGGCTGGATAGACCGCGTGCTGGTGTCCGGCTTCTGCTATGGCGGCCTGCGCTTCTACGACAACGGCGGCCTCAAGGGCAAGAAAGCCACGCTCAATTTCACCCTGGGCGGCCGCGAGCACATGTTCGGTCCCGGTGCCATCCATGGCGAGCTGGACATCATGCTGCGCCCGCTGCTGCGTGGCACCTTTGCCTATGTGGGCCTCACCGTGCTGCCGTTCTTCGCCGCCTACCACATTCCGTATCTCAAGCCGGAAGCGCGCGAAAAAATCATGCAGGACTACCGTGATTATCTTGCCGGCGTGGAAAAACTGGAGCCGCTGGTCTTCCCGAAAATGAGCGAGTTCGACGAAAAGCTGTATCCGAAAAAATAGGGATTTATATATTTAACTCCCTAAAGACGCTGTCATTCCCGCGAAAGCGGGAATCTCGGTGTTCAAAGCCTTGCTTGCGATCATGAGATTCCCGCTTTCGCGGGAATGACGGGTCAAAAATGGAGCAAGGGCGTTAAGTATATAAATCCCAAAAAATAAGCCGCCGGATTTTACCGGCTGCCGCCCCGGCGCCCCGCGGGATTCCCGTTGGCCGGGGCCGGGTGATTGTCCGGTGAAACGGCAAGAGCAATCTCCCACAATTCCCTCCGCCCTATGGCATCATGCCGCCACGCCCGGCCTGCCGGGAATTACGGGCACCGTGCATGAATTCCGCTGATTTCCCCCCTGATCTTTTGCTGGAAGACTATTCCCGGCTTTCGCCCGATCTCGTCATTGCCGCGGTGGAAAGCACGGGCCGCCTTTCCGATGCGCGCGTGCTGGCGCTCAACAGCTA
>JASLCO010000101.1 GCA_030146505.1 Moraxellaceae bacterium | reverse complement strand
TGGCCGCCAGACCATCATCCAGCGCAGCCGGATAAGGATGTTCCGGCGCCAGACGGTAATCCAGCATGTACACCGTGGCGCGCGCACGCGCGGCGATTTCCGCGCCCATGGCTCGATGGGTTCTGGCTGAGCCCGTGAAAAAAGCCCCGCCGTGGAAATGCAGGATCACGCTTCCACTCTTGCCCGCAGGAGTCAGGCATTCGGCCTGCACGCCGCCCAGCCTCAGTGGCTCGACATGCACGTCAGCGCGAACGCGGAACAGCTGCGAGCCCATTTCCATGCCATTGCGCAGGGCCGCCACAGGCAGGGGCAAAAGGCTGGGCAGCTTGAAGGAAAGGCGCAGGCCGGCCTTGGCCACACGACGTGCGATGGCGTCTTTTAAACTCATGGGATTTTCCTGTTTCTCTCAGCGGCCGGCTTTTCCGGAAAGCGCGGCAAGGCGTTTGTCGTAATTGCCACGCGCGGCATGATCCAGCTTGGTGAGTATGCCGGTGTCGCCGAATACGCGACGGCCGCGCTCCTGCAGCCAGGCCGGTACCAGACCATAAAAAGCATGTGCGGTTTGCAGATAATCCGGCACGGCAAGATGCAGGCGCGGCTTCTTGATGGCGCTTACCACCGCTGCCGCCACTTCCTGTGGTGTCACGGAGGGGATGCCGGGATTGGCGGCATCCGTCCCGGAGGAAAGCTCGGTCAGTACCTTGGAGGGCATGATGAGCGTGAAATTCACACCGGAATCGCGATGCTCACCCGCCACCGCTTCTGTCATGCCCACGACCGCATGCTTGGTGCCGCAATAAACCGCAGCGCCCGGAATGGAAAAACGCCCCGCCATGGACGCCACGTTGACGATGTGGCCACGACGGCGTGCCAGCATGCCGGGCAGCGCCAGTTGCATGCCATGGATCACGCCCCGGAAATTGATGTCGATCTGCGCATCGCTGATGGCGAGCGGCTCATCCAGGAAAGCGCCCATGGGCATGATGCCGGCATTGTTGACCAGGATGTCGACCGGCCCCAGCGCCGCTTCCGTTGCGCGCAGGAATTCCGCAAAACTTTCACGGCTGCGCACATCCAGCACATGGGCAAAAGCACCGAGGCGTGCGGCTTCTTTTTGCGCCAGCGCCACATCCACGTCGCCGATGCTGATACGCGCTCCCTGCGCCCGCAATGCTTCTGCAATGGCCAGGCCGATGCCGCGGGCACCGCCCGTGATGACGACGACGGCGTTCTTCAGCTTGACAGGTTTCGAACCGGACATGTGTTGTCTCCGAAAAAATGGATGGATGGCCTGAAGCAACGAATGGATAAAGCTGCCCAGAATCTGTTTACGATTTTTTTCGTCGTCCCGGCGGAGGCCGGGACCCATACGGCAGCGATTTTTTCACCGGATGATGGGTCCCGGCCTCCGCCGGGATGACGTTTTCTGAAGGTACTGGCTAGCAGCATTTCAAAAACCGTAAACAGGCTCTCAGGAAAATTCATAACTCGACAGCGGATAGCTAGCCGCACGCCGCAAGCCATTGGATGTTGAAGTAGGACGCAAAAGCGTGGGCTCGCCGTGCGGATTGAAGTAATAGCTGTTGGCCGAGGCGCAGTTGCCGTTGAGGAAAACCGAGCTTTGCAGATGCTGCTTCATGCTGCTGACGAAGGCGTCGTTGGCTTCCTGCGTGGCCTCGAAACAGGTGGCGCCACGCTGTCGCATTTCCGCCAGGCAGCGCGACATGTGTTTCATCTGGCTTTCAATGGTGTTGAAAAAGGACAGGCCGTTATAGGCATAAGGGCCCGGCAGGTAGAAAAGATTGGGAAAGCCGGGCAGCGACAGCCCCTCGAAAGACTGGAAACCGCTTTGCCGCCACCATGTGCGCAAATCCTTGCCTTGCCTTCCCTGTACGGGAACAGCGGGGAAATTTTCTTCCCAGAGACTGAAGCCTGTTGCCAGGATCAGGGTGTCGATTTCACGCTTCCGGCCATCGCGCGTCACGACGCCGTCTGCTTCGATGCGCTCTATGCCTTCCGTCACCAGTGACACATTCGGGCGCTTGAACGTCGGGTAAAACGTATTGGAAAACGTGGGACGCTTGCAGCCAAAACTGTAGTCTGGCGTGAGCTTGCGCCGCAGTTCCGGGTCCTTGATGTGAAAGGCGATATGCGCCTTGCAGACACGTTCCATGGTCCGGTTCAGGATGGCCATTTCACGATTGTGCAGAACGCCCGTCACCATGATGGCTTCCAGGATGCTGTCGCTCACGAAGCGGGCGGTTTTCTGGGTGCCGGGCAGCGCCGCAAAAAGCCGCTGCAATGATGAGGGAATCTTGCCGTCCATTTTTGGCGTGACCCAGATGGCAGTGCGCTGGTAGACATCCAGCTGCGCCAGTTTGGGGGCGATTTCAGGCACCAGCTGCACCGAGGTCGCGCCCGTGCCGATGACGGCGGCGCGACGGTTTTCAAGATCGTAGTCGTGATCCCAGGCGGCGGTGTGGATGACCTTGCCGGCAAAATTCCCGATGCCGGGAATGTCAGGCATTCTGGGCTGGGAAAGGAAGCCGGTGGCCAGAATCAGGAGCCGGGTGGTGACCGGGGCCTGCCCGGCAACGCTCACTGTCCAGAAATGGCCCTCTTCGTTGTAGCTTGCACCTTCCACGGTCGCCCCGAAGCGCATCCGGGAGCGCAGCTCGTATTTGTCGGCCACGTGCTCAGCATACTGCTTCAGCTCGGCGCCCCGCGCATAAAGACGCGACCACCAGGGATTGGGCTCGAAAGAATAGGAATAGGTGACCGAAGCAATATCAACGGCCAGGCCGGGATAGGAATTGACATGCCAGGTGCCGCCCAGGCCGTCGTTGCGGTCCAGCAGCAGGAAATTGCGGATGCCGTCGCGCTGCAACTGGATGGCGGCACCCATGCCGCCAAATCCGGTGCCGACAATGATGGCCTCGTATTCCGGTATGCCGGTGACAGGCTGCGCTTTCGCAGGAGCTGTCTTTCTTGCAGTTTTGGCAGGCATGGCTGGCTCCTCGGGTGTGAATGAATCACGAGTCCTTATTTGATGCGCTTGAGCCCGAGGCGCAGGCCCTGGGTCAGTACCTGCTGCACTACCCTGCCCACCACGGGTGGCGCATCAAAGCGTATGGTCCAGTTCACGCGCGAACCGCGGCTGGTGGCGCTGAAACTGAGATCGCCCGTGTGATTGCTGAGCGGCGCCCCACCCTTGCTGATGCGGTAATGGATGCTCTGGTTGGGCACCACGGTGTAGACGGTTTCTTCCACCGTCAGCGGCCACAGGCCCATGCGGCGCACCGAGCCCTCGCCATTGATATCGGAACGGCCATCCACCACGCGCTTCACGGGAATGCCCAGCACACGGCTCAGGCGGTTGTGATCGGAGAGCACGCGGAAAACAGCCGCTGCCGGCAGCTTGTAGTCCTGGGTCACATCAACGGTATAGCGGGGCATGTCTTTCTCCGTTCTTACTGCACGAGGTAATCGTTCATTTCAAAATTCGTCAGCCGGCGTTTGATATTCACGCCGAACTCCGGCCACACGAACTGGTTGCGGCCGGTGCTGTCCAGGTAATAACTGGTGCAGACATCGGCCCGTATGGGCATGCGTGCCAGGCGCCTGTCGATTTTCCGGTTGAAGTCATCCTGCACCTGCTGCTGCACTTCAAAGCGCTGTACGCCCTTGCCGAAAATCTCCTGCACCGCCTGCGCGATATAGACGGCCTGCTGTTCCGAGGTCCACATCACCGAACCCTGCACGCTGTGCGAATTGGGGCCCAGCATCATGAAGAAATTGGGAAAGCCGTGTATGGCCATGCCCTGATAGGCACGCGGCTGGCCCTGCCAGTGCTGGCTCAGGCTGCGACCATCCGCACCGTGCAAAATACCGTAAATCGTGGGCTCGGCCACGGCATAGCCGGTGCCGAAGATGATGGTGTCAACGGGAATTTCCGTGCCGCCCTCGGTGACGATGCCTTTTTCAGTAATCCGCTTCAGGCCTTCAAACACCACCTTCACATTGGGCCGGGCCAGCGCCGCATACCACTCATTGGAAAACAGCGGACGCTTGCAACCCAGGGTGTGATGCGGCGTGAGCTGACGGCGCATTTCCGGATCTTTTATGAAGCGGTGGATATTCCACACGCCCAGGGGATGAGTGAGTCGGCGTACGAGTTTTTCATTCATGAACACGGGCAGCGTGGGCTCCAGCCCCATGAGGCCGGCTTCGCGCACAAGACGCTGCAGCACCGGCACTCGGCGGAACAATTCACTCACCGCTTTCGGCATGGCGACATCGGGCTTGGGCAGAACCCATGAAGGCGTGCGCTGCAGGCTGATGATTTCACCCGCAATCGGCTGTATCGCCGGCAGGAACTGGATGGCCGAAGCACCGCAGCCGATCACGGCCACGCGCTCACCGCGCAGATCATGTTCATGCTTCCACACGCCGGAATGGAAAATCGTGCCGCGAAAACTCTCTTGCCCGGGAAAGCACGGCATCTGCGCCTCACCGATATAGCCGGGAGCGGCAACCAGCACGCGGGCGGAATAGCGCTCACCGGCTGCCGTTGTGATCAGCCAGCGGCCCTCGCCTTCCTGCCAGCGTGCGTCGCTGACTTCGGTATTGAGACAGATCTGGCCGGTGATGCCGAACTGCTGCGCCAC
>JASLCO010000081.1 GCA_030146505.1 Moraxellaceae bacterium | reverse complement strand
GTTGCCCGGTCTGGCCGCCCCAGACAGGGCGCCAACGACGCAGTTTGGTATTTCCAAAAAAGGAGGGATTAACGCGTTATGGCGCGCCCTGACGGGCCAACCCGAAGGGCTGAGTTCCGTTTAGCGCATTGCCGCGTCTTTCCTCGTTCATGTACAGCAAACATCACACTCGTCATTCCTTGCACTGCACTAAACGGAATCTCAGCGCAGCGCCAAAATATGGGCGGGGAGACTCTAATCATCTCCGAAGGCATCGTCATTTTCGTATTCAGCATCTTCAAGGCGGGCTTCAGCGTCGGAAACCTCGTCGATGAAGCGCGACATGAACTGCATCTTGCGTACGGAGTCAGACGCTTCTGCCCAATCCTGCTCGCGGTAATCAATGGCAAACTCACGCCCGAGACTTTCCAGCCAGTCCTCTGCCTCTTCGCGCAGCCCAGCCAGCACCGCCAGCTCGTCTGCCTCTTCCAACTGCTCACGCAAATCCATCTGAGCCATGAGGAAATCGGCATCGGAAACCGTGGCCGATTCGATATTGAGCGGATGTCCCGCCAAGGCCAGCAGATGCCGGGCACGCAGCACCGGGTCCTGCAGGGTGGAAAAAGCGGTATTGATATCAGCGGCTTTTTGCACGGCAGCTCGCTGCACATCGGCGGGCTCGGCAGCAAAACGATCAGGATGGAACTGCTTCTGCAGTTCGCGGTAACGCGGCTGCAGTGTAGCGGCGTCCAGCTCAAAAGCAGGCGCGAGATCAAAAAGCTGGAAGTAGCTGGTGACGGACACGAATAGCTCGCTGGGCATCAAGCGTCATTCCCGCGAAAGCGGGAATCCAGCGACTTTTGTCCTTTTCAGAAAAGCAAAGGCACTGGGTTCCCGCTTTCGCGGGAACGACAGAAATTAGACAGTAAACGACTCACCACATCCGCACTCACCCTTCTGATTCGGGTTGCGGAACTTGAAGCCTTCGTTGAGGCCTTCCTTCACGAAGTCCATTTCGGTGCCGTCGATATAGGCCAGACTCTTGGGGTCGACAATCACATTGACACCATGCGAGGTGAAGATCACGTCTTCTGCCTGGGTTTCATCGACAAACTCCAGCACATAGGCAAGGCCGGAGCAGCCCGAGGTTTTCACGCCCACGCGCACACCCACTCCCTTGCCGCGATTGGCGAGGAAGTCACCAACATGTTTTGCTGCCGACTCGGAAAGGGTTACAGCCATTTTCTTCAGGCCTCGTGCTTTTTGCGGTAGTCGGCGACAGCCGCCTTGATGGCGTCTTCAGCCAGCACCGAGCAGTGGATTTTCACGGGCGGCAGCGCCAGCTCTTCGGCAATCTGCGTGTTCTTGATGCCCATGGCTTCGTCCAGGCTCTTGCCCTTCACCCATTCGGTGACCAGCGAGCTGGAGGCAATGGCGGAACCACAGCCATAAGTCTTGAAGCGCGCATCCTGGATGATGCCGTCTTCGCTGACCTTGATCTGCAACTGCATGACGTCGCCGCAGGCCGGTGCACCCACCATGCCGGTACCGACGCTGGTGTCGTTCTTGTCCAGCTTGCCGACATTGCGCGGGTGTTCGTAGTGGTCGATCACTTTTTCGCTGTAGGCCATTTTGATTCACCTCTTCAATTCTTTTGGAGACTCCCTCTCCCCTTGGGAGAGGGCGGGGGTGAGGGCTTTTGCCAATGCCGCTGGCCCTCACCCTGACCCTCTCCCAAAGGGAGAGGGGACAAAAATTGCTTAGTGCGCAACCCACTCGACAGTGCTGAGATCAACACCATCCTTGAACATGTCCCAGAGCGGGGACAGATCGCGCAGACGATTCACCGCCTGCTGGGCATGACCAATCACATAGTCCACATCGGCTTCGGTCGTGAAACGGCCGATGGTGAAACGTATGGAGGAGTGCGCGAGCTCGTCGGTCAGGCCGAGGGCGCGCAGCACATAGGAAGGCTCCAGGCTGGCGGAGGTGCAGGCAGAGCCGGAAGAAACGGCCATGTCTTTCAGCGCCATGATGAGCGATTCGCCTTCGACAAAGTTGAAACTCACATTCAGGTTCTGCGGCACGCGCTGCGTGGCATCCCCATTGATGAAGACCTGCTCCAGACCCTGCAGGCCGGCCCAGAGACGGTCACGCAGACCGGCGATACGGGTATTTTCAGACTGCATTTCTTCTTTCGCGATACGGAAAGCCTCACCCATGCCGACGATCTGGTGCGTGGCCAGGGTGCCGGAGCGGAAACCGCGCTCGTGACCACCGCCATGCATCTGCGCCTCCAGACGCACGCGCGGCTTGCGGCGCACATACAGCGCTCCGATGCCCTTGGGGCCGTAAGTCTTGTGCGCAGAGAAGCTCATGAGGTCGACCTTGGTGTTTTCCAGGTCAATCTCAACCTTGCCAGTGCTCTGTGCTGCATCCACATGGAAGAGGATGCCGCGGGCACGCAGGATTTCGCCGATGGCAGCGATATCTGTGATGGTGCCGATTTCGTTGTTCACATGCATGAGCGACACGAGGATGGTGTCGGGGCGCAGCGCCGCCTCCACCGCTTCCGGCTTGATCAGGCCCGTGCCCAGCTCGGGATCGAGATAGGTGATTTCAAAACCTTCGCGCTCGAGCTGACGGCAGGTATCCAGCACGGCTTTGTGCTCGATCTTGCTGGTGAGGATGTGCTTGCCCTTGGTCTGGTAGAAATGCGCCGCGCCCTTGATGGCGAGGTTGTCGGACTCGGTGGCACCGGAGGTCCAGACGATTTCGCGCGGATCGGCCTTCACCAGATCAGCCACCTGACGACGGGCATTTTCCACGGCCTCTTCGGCATGCCAGCCATAGGCATGCGAGCGCGACGCGGGGTTGCCGAAATTCCCTTCCTGGGTGAGGCATTCCACCATTTTCTGCGCCACACGCGGATCAACCGGAGTAGTCGCGGAATAGTCGAGATAAATCGGTCTTTTCATTTAAGGCTTACCACTTCACCTGGCTGCGAGCTGGGTATTCAGCCGCGCTCAATTCACTGCAAGCATTTCCAGGCCGTTATGGCCTTCGTTCTGCTTGCGCTTCTGCAATTCACTCTGGCGCAGGGCCACGGCCTGTATCTCGCGCTTGTCCACCAACTCCTGCAGGCTGATGGCCGCAAGGAAGTTGTGCAGTTGCTGGCTGAGATCGCTCCACAGCTCATGCGTAAGGCAGGTCATGCCCTGCTGGCAGTCGCCAGCACCACCACAACGGGTGGCATCCACCGACTCGTCCACCGCATCGATGATCTGCGCGATGTAAATGCTGCTGCCTTCACGGGCCAGCTGATAGCCGCCACCGGGTCCACGCACGCTGGACACCAGTCCGTTCTTGCGCAGCTTGGCAAAGAGCTGCTCGAGATAGGACACCGAGATGGACTGGCGCTCGGAGATGTCGGCCAGACTCACGGGGTCGTGACGGGCATGCAGGGCTAAATCCAGCATGGCGGTCACGGCGTAGCGGCCTTTCGTGGTCAAGCGCATAGGGGCATCCCCTGTCCGATCTGTTGTTGGCCGTCAGTATCCCAAATCCCGAGTAAATCAGTCAACCATTTGACCCAGTAAAAAGCTCGGGGATTCTAGTGACTCAAGCGTCTCAACACCAGTGTTTTCAGGCCTTTCAGAGCCGATCCATGACGCCACGAGCTAGAGCCCCAGAGCAGCAAAATGGCCGAGGAAGCGGAGTTTACAGTCGAGTAAATGAGCATTCCGAGGTCATTTTGCTGCTCTGAGGCCGACGCGCAGCAAGTCATGGGCGGTCTCTCAGGCCTGCTTGCGCGCCTCGTCGCTTTGCAGGGCGGCAATGTCTTCGGCCTTGAGCTCGTCGGGCTTCTGGTCACAGAAACCCGGATTGATGCGGCTCAGGCTTTCGCACATGCGGTCCATACGGGCATCGGACTGCTGCATATGGTCGAGCAGATGGCGTATGGCCTCCACCACCGGATCCGGCAGGTCGGGAGTAGCGGCATAGGCCTGGAAACCGATCTTTTCGGCAAAAGCCCGGCGCGCCTCTTCGGCGGCATCCAGCTCCTGCTTGAGAATGAGACGGGCCGGATTGCCCACGGCTGTCGCCCCCGCTGGTACCGGCTTGGTGACCACGGCGTTGGAGCCGACCTTGGCACCATCGCCAATCAGGATGGGACCGATGACCTTG
>JASLCO010000060.1 GCA_030146505.1 Moraxellaceae bacterium | reverse complement strand
CCCGGTGGCACGCGGCTGGCAGCCGGCCGTCACCACGGAACTCGCCTATTTCAAACGTTCCATGGATGACGGTTCGGGACCGGAAATCAACGGCAGCCGCTACCGGCTGGATCCGTCGCTCAGCTATGTGATGGAGTCGCCGTGGGGCCATCTCGTGCCCACGCTGAAAATGCGCAGCCTGGTCTACCAGCTGGATGGCAGCGGCGTGACACCGGGCGATGAAGGCAAGCAACTGGCCGTGCCCGGCTTTTCCCTGGACAGCGGCCTGGTGTTCGAGCGCGAAGCCGGCCGCCATGTGCAGACGCTGGAACCGCGCGCCTTCTATCTGTATTCGCCCTACAAGGACCAGTCGGCCCTGCCCAATTTCGACACGGCCAACACCACTTTTTCCTACGAGCAGCTTTTCCGCGACAGCCGCTTTTCCGGCGGCGACCGCATCGACGATGCCAACCAGCTCTCGCTGGGCCTGACCTCACGCCTCATCAATGATGATTCCGGCGAGGAAGTGGTGCGCGCCTCGGTGGGGCAGACCTTTTACATGCGCGACCGCAAGGTGCGCCTGGACCCTGCCGCCCCCATCGCCACCGACCACAATTCCGGGCTCGCAGCGCAACTGGCGGCCCCCATAGGACGCGGCTGGAGCGGTGCAGCAGACGCGCAATGGAGCCCCGATCTCGAACACGCCACGCAATACAGCATGAACCTCAACTACCTGCCGGAATCGCGCGACCGCCTGGCCAACATCGGCTACAACTTCCGCCGCAAAGACCCGACCATAGGCCAGGATGCCCTGCGCCAGGTCAGCGCCTCCCTCCTGCAACCCGTGGGCATCAACTGGCAGTTCATCGGCCTCACGCAGTACGACCTGCGCAACCGCGAAAACCAGGACCTCCTGCTCGGCATGCAATACGAAGCCTGCTGCTGGAAGCTGCGCTTCTACGAGCGCCAGTTCCTCGCCGACCCGGACGACATCAGTCCCGGCTCGCAGCGCCAGCGCCGCGCCTTCTTCCTGGAAGTGGAACTCAAGGGCCTGGCCGGCCTGTCCAGCGGCGTGAAGAGCCTGCTCAGCAACAACGTCTTCGGCTACAACCAGATACTGGAGCACGAAAGCTCCAGCAAGAAGGAGCTCTACTGATGCGCGCCCTTTTCCCCCTGCTCTTTCTCCTGCTGCTGGCCCCTCTGGCCACGGCGGCCGTCACACCACTGGACCGCATTGCCGTGGTGGTGGATGACTCCGCCATCCTGCAAAGCGAAATCGACAAGCGCATTGCCGACGTGCAGTTCCAGTTTGCCGAGCGCAAAAGCCCGCTGCCACCGGATGACGTGCTGCGCAAGCAGGTTACCGAACAGCTGGTGCTGGAAACCCTGCAGCTCAACATGGCTACCCGCGCCGGCATACGGATAGACGATGCCGAACTCAACAGCTCGCTTGCCGAGATTGCCAAGCAAAGCAATTTGAGCCTGCCGGATTTCCAGAAAAAGCTGGATGCCACGCCCGGCACCAGTTATGCCGAAGTGCGCGAGCAGGTAAAGCGCGAACTCATGATCAACAAGCTGCGGAGTCGCCGCCTGCAGGATCGCATACGCATCACCGAGCAGGACGTGCAGAATTTCCTCAAGTCCCCCAGCGGCCAGGCCGAACTGGCCAGCGAATACCGCCTCGGCCACATCCTGATTGCCCTGCCTGACGAAGCCTCTCCCACGGACATTGCCGCCGGCGAGGAAAAAGCGAAAAAAGTCCTGGCCGATCTTGCCGCCGGCAAGGACTTCGCGCAGGTGGCTGCCACCTGGTCGAGTGCCGAAACCGCACTCAAGGGAGGCGACCTCGGCTGGCGCAAGGCAGCGCAACTGCCCACGCTGTTTGCCGAGCAGGCAGAAAAGATGCAGACCGGCGATGTGGCCGGCCCGCTGCGCACGCCGGGGGCCTTCCACATCATCAAGCTGCTGGCCAAGCGCGGTGGCGATGAAATGCGCGTCAAGCAGTGGGAGGTGGAACACATCCTCATCAAGCCCACGGAAATCCTGAATACCGAAGACGCCAGGCAAAAGCTGGAAGACATCCGCAGCAAGATCGTGAACGGCACCGTGAAATTCGCCGACGCCGCGCGCATCAATTCCGATGATCCGGGCTCGGCCCGGCAGGGCGGTTCGCTGGGCTGGGTGTCTGCTGGCGAAATGGTGCCCGAATTCGACAAGGAGATGCGCAGCATCGAGCCCAACAAGGTCTCGGAGGTCTTCCAGAGCAGCTTCGGCTGGCACATCCTCGAAGTCACCGGCGTGCGCGACCAGGACGTGACCGAGCAATACCGGGCCGGCATGGCCCGCCAGGCGCTCTATGCCCGCGCCTACGACGAAGAGCTGGCCAGCTGGCTGCGCGAACTGCGCAACGATGCTTTCGTGGAATTCCGCAACGGCAACGAATAAAAAAACAGTTTCTTTTGAGTGAAAACGGAGCGGCGTGTGAATGCCGCTCCGTTTTTTTTGGGAATTACCTACTTGACTCCCTTTCAAGTGTTTTCGTCATCCCGGCGCAGGCCGGGGCCCATACGACAGTGATTTTTTTCACCGCATCATGGGTTCCGGCCTGCGCCGGAACGACGACCCAAGGGAGCAAGGGAGCAAGGGAGCAAGGGAGCAAGGGATATGAATCATTTTCTGGATTCATATGCTCAACGACCTTGCCACCTTTCCTCCCCCTTCAACGGTCCATGGCCAGGCAATACCCCACGCCCGGCACGGTCTTGAGATAGCGCGGCTGTGTAGTGTCCGCTTCCAGCTTGCTGCGCAGCTGGCGCATGTAGATGCGCAGGTAGTGTGTGTTTTCCTGCATCTGCTTGCCCCAGACTTTCTCCATGAGGCTGGCATGGGTCATGACGCGCCCCTCGCCTTGTGCCAGCGCCGCCAGGAGATCGAACTCCAGTGGGGTGAGATGCACGGCGCGTCCGTCCAGCGTCACCTGGTGATGGTCAATGTCAATGAAAAGGCCGCCCAGTGCGTATTCCCGGGGCCGGCCCTGGCCCCGGCGCAGCAGCACGCGCAGGCGTGCCAGCAGCTCGCCGGTGCTGAAGGGCTTGGTCAGGTAATCTTCTGCGCCATCATCCAGCGCGGCGATTTTTTCCTGTTCCTGGTCTCGGGCCGACAGCACCAGCACCGGCACCTGGGCAGCCAGTTGCCGGAAGTCCGCCAGCAGCTCGCGGCCATCGCCATCAGGCAGGCCCATGTCCAGCAGCACGAGATCGGGCACCTGCTGGCGGAAAAGCCGGCCGGCCTCGGCGCAGCTGCCCGCCGGGCGGACCTCATAGCCGTGGGCGTGCAGGGTGGTGCAGAGGAATTCACGCAGGTCGGCCTCGTCTTCCACCACCAGCAATGACAGGGTACGGCTCATTTGTCCTCCTTTTCGCCGTGACCGGCACTGCCCGTCACGCCATCCTCGGTACGCAGGGGAGCGGCATCGGGTTGCGCCTCGAGGCGCAGGAAAAAAACGAAACAGGCGCCGCCGGAGACAGACGATTCGGCGGTGATGCGGCCACCGTGGGCCTTGATGATGGCGCGGCAAATGGCCAGGCCCAGCCCTGCGCCCGAGGCCGTGGTAAATGCACTGCCGCGATAGAATTTCTCGAAAACCTTTTCCCGCTCCTCCACCGGCAGCCCCGGCCCGTCATCCGTCACCGACACTTTCACATGGCTGCCCGCCACCGCCGCCGCAATGCCCAGGCAGGCGTTGTCCGGCGTGTACTTGATGGCGTTTTCCAGCAGATTGATGAAAACGCGCTGGATCAGGACCGAGTCAAAACGCAACAGCGGCAGGTCCGGGGGCATATCCACATTGATGCGGCGCCCGCCCAGCCCCGGGCGGACCTCCTGCAGGGCGGCGCCCAGCACTTCCTCCAGCGTCTGCCACTCCTGGCGCAACTGCACCGGCCCCGACTGCAGGCGCGCCATGTCGAGGATGTTTTCCACCAGGCTGCGCATGCGCAGCGAGGACTGGTAAACCACGCGATGCAGCGAGGCCACCGCATCGGCATCCAGCCGGGCCTGGTCATCCATGAGACTGCTGGAAGCGCCAACGATGGTGGCCAGCGGTGTGCGCAGGTCATGGGAGACCGCGCTCAGCAGGGAATTGCGCAGGCGTTCCGTTTCCACTTTCATGCGCTCGGTCTGCACCTCGCCCACGGAAAGCGCCCGCTCCATGGCCAGTGCCGCCGCCGACAGCATGGTGGGCAGCAGATGTTCATGGTCGGATTCCGGCGCCGGTGCGAACAGCAGCAGGCCAACCCAGCCGGCCGTGCCTTCCAGCGCCCGCCAGTCGCCGGCATCCGAGCTGATACCGCGCTGCTGCCAGAGCTGCAGGGCCCGCCCCGGCTCGTGATCGGCCAGGCTGCCCGCTGCGGCCCGCAAACCCTCGCCGTCGGGCAGGAAGAGGCAGACACACACGGCAAAGGCCGCCTCGATATGCCGGGCAATCACGGTGCACAGCGCATCCACGCCCCGCGCGGCTGCCAGCTCGCGGGTCAGGGCATAAAGCGTGGCCGTGTGTTGCTCGCGCCGGTGCGACTGCTCCAGTTGCTCGCGCAGGCGCGAGGTCAGGCTGCTGATGAGGATGCCGATGGACAGCATGATGAGAAGGGTAAGCAGGTACTGACTGTCCGCATGGGTCAGCAGGAAATGCGGCGGTACATTGAAAAAATCGAAGGCCAGCGCAGCCAGGACCGCTGCCAGGATGGACGGCCCTCGCCCGCCCAGGAAAGCCACCAGTGCCACCGCCGCCAGATACACCATCACGATGTTGGGCAACTGGAAATAGAGCTGCATGCGGCTGGACAGCAGGGTGCAAGCAGCAATGGCCAATACGGCAAAGGCATAACCGTACTTTTGTCTGCTGCCCGTGAACCAGAGGGGCAGCGCTTGATGGCTGGCAGACATTCTTTACCGAATCTTTACTTGGCGGCCCAAATAGCGGCCCGGACAATCCGGGCTGTGCAGGTAGCGCCCGACGGCGCTCGTGACTTACAGCGCTTCTTATCGATAACGATGGACAAAAGATAACACGCGCTTCACGACAGCCAACAGTCTTGTTGTTGCATCTGTTTTCTTCGCACTGGCTCTCTCAGGTTGCGGTTCGCTTTCAAAAAACCCGTGCGCAAGAAACATCGGCAGCAGCTGCAGCAACCGCTACCAGCACATCTTTTTCCTTGAAAAAAATGCCGGGATTTCCCGGCATTTTTTTGGGGCTATATACACAACAAACTCAAGGCTCGTCATTCCCGCGATCAGCGGCGGGAATCTCCCTGTTTAAAGCCCTGCTTGAGACCATGAGATTATTCGCTGCGCTCTCCCCTCGGGGCCAGCCTGCGGTTGTTCAATCCCCCAAGGGGGCTTATTACAGGCGCGCCCTTCAGGCTTTTGTCCCGCTTATCAAGGGAATGACGGGCTAAAAATGGGGCAAGGGAGTTAAGTATGTAATTCCCATTTTTCGGGAATTCATGGACATGGCTCCCTTTCAAATGTTTTCGTCATCCCGGCGCAGGCCGGGACCCATACGACAGTGATTTTTTACCGCATCATGGCTTCCGGCCTGCGCCGGAACGACGACCCGGAAAGCTCCAGCCCAATGCAGGAAACCGTCGTTTACTTCCGCAGGCAGCCGCT
Organism: Moraxellaceae bacterium; assembly: GCA_030146505.1. Classification (GTDB taxonomy): domain Bacteria; phylum Pseudomonadota; class Gammaproteobacteria; order Pseudomonadales; family Moraxellaceae; genus UBA2031. Next base: position 7,387 of record JASLCO010000060.1, on the reverse strand, counting down.
CACAACTCCCCTTCAATCGGCAACAAGCGCATCAGCCACACGCTGCTGCGGCGCCAGAATCCCGTCCGTGGCTCCTTGCTGAAAACCTGCGGCGGCTTGCTGGTTTCGTCACGCCATGCCAGATCATTTTCATCATCCAGGTAAACGCGGTAGGCAGAAGCCGGCAGGGCCGCACCAAGGCCGGCGCGCAACTTCCTGGCCACTTCGGGGCAATCGAAGACCAGGCCCATTTCCGTGTTCAGGACAGCCGAACGCGGGTCCAGGTTGAACGAACCCACGAAAAAATAACGCTCGTCGAAGACATAGGCCTTGGTATGCAGGCTGGCCCGGGACGAACCGCCGATGGAAAAACGCTTCGCCTGCCGTGCATCAATGACAGGCTTCATTTCCCACAGACGGGTGCCGGCCTGCAGCAGGGGTTCGCGATAACGCGAGTAGCCGGCATGCACGGCACCCACATCCGTGGAAGCCAGGGAATTGGTCAGCACTTCCACATTGACGCCACGCTCGCGCAAGGCCACGAGCTCACGGGTGCCTTCCTTGCCCGGCACGAAATAGGCCGACACCAGCAGCACGTCACGCCCGGCGCCCTCGAGATAGCGCATGAGGCTCTCACCAACCGGGGATTGCGGCTTTTCCCCCTCGGAGGTTTCACCGCTTTTCTGTTCGGGGCTGTCAGCCAGCACGGCCGTGGGGCATTCGACATCCTGGCGCGTGCCGTCAAGGCGGGCCTGTGCATAGGGCGCCTCCGACAGCACGGGCAGCAACCTGGCCTCGTCCTCACGCAACTGCACGTCCAGTTGCCCGCGCAGTTCCTCCAGCGCTTTTGCATAGCGGGCTTCGGCATGCTTGCTCAAGAGCTTGGTGCGCCGGCTTTGCCAGTACTCCTCGAAGACGGCCTCAAGCTCGGGCACCACCGGGCCGGACACCAGCACATCGAGATCAGCAAAATCCGACTCCTCGCTGGTGCCGAAATACTCGTCACCAATATTGCGACCGCCCACAATGCTGAAATTGCCGTCCACCGTGAGCTGTTTGTTGTGCATGCGCCGGTCGACGCGATTGAAGGCCAGCAGCATTTCCAGCAGGCGCAGCTTGCGCATGCGGAAAGGATTGAAATGGCGTATCTCGATATGGGGATGCGCGTTGAGGGCATCCACCAGGTCATCGTCACTGCCATGGATGTCGTCAACCAGCACGCGCACCTGCACGCCCCGGTCGGCCGCCCGCAGCAGGGCATGCGCGAGCAGGCGTCCCGCCTTGTCGTTGTGATAGATGTAGTACTGCAGGTCTATGCTTTTGCGCGCGTGGGCAATGATGTCCAGCCGTGCCACCAGCGCATCATGTCCTGCCAGCAAGGGCAGCATGTGGTTGGGCGTGAAGCGGAGCCCCTCGCTGCCATCGGGCTCCTGTGCCGGCACCACGGCCACATGGACGAGCACCAGCAGCAGTACCACATTCCTCACCAGACGCATCCTGCATTCCCCCTACGGGTTTTCCGGTGCCGGCCTGCAAGGCCGGCTTCTGTCATGGCACAAGGGCGCTTGACCCCACCTGCCCGCTGGCGACAATGCCATTTTGCACGCCAGCCCGTCACCCATGTCCCCGCCAGAACCGCTTCTTCCCCGCATTGCCCTGACACCGGGCGAGCCCGCCGGCATAGGCCCCGACCTTGTCGTCAGCCTGGCCCAGCGCGCACAGGCGGCGGAACTGGTGGTCATTGCCGATCCCGAGCTGCTGCTGCAACGCGCTGCCGCCCTGCACCTGCCACTGCATGTCCGCCTGCATGATCCGGCGGTACCGGCCCGGGCCGGTGCCGCCGGCGAAATCACCGTGTTGCCCGTACCGCTGGCGGCCTCGGCAACAGCCGGGCAACTCGACCTGCGCAATGCACCCTATGTGCTGCAAACACTGGCCAGGGCTGCGCAGGGTGCGCTGGCGGGCGATTTTGACGCCATCGTCACCGCGCCCGTGCAGAAATCCGTCATCAACGATGCCGGCATGCCCTTTTCCGGCCACACCGAATTCTTCCAGGAAAAGGCCGGCGTGGAGCGCGTGGTGATGATGCTGGCCTGCCCCGGCCTGCGCGTGGCGCTGGCCACCACGCACCTGCCGCTGAAAGACGTACCGGCCGCCATCACGCAAAAGCTGCTGCATGAAGTGCTGACCATTCTGGTGCAGGACCTGCGCGGGAAATTCGGCATCACGCGCCCGCGCATTCTGGTGGCAGGACTGAATCCGCATGCCGGTGAGGCTGGCCATCTGGGCCGTGAGGAAATCGACACTATCGTGCCCGCACTGCAGTCTTTTTCCGATGCCGGCTGCACACTACTGGGACCTTTTCCCGCCGACACGCTGTTCACGCCGAAATACCTGAAGCAGGCCGATGCCGTGCTCGCCATGTATCACGACCAGGGCCTGCCAGTACTGAAATACAAGGGCTTCGGCCATGCCGTGAACATCACCCTGGGCCTGCCCTTCATCCGCACCTCGGTGGATCACGGCACGGCACTGGACCTGGCAGGCACGGGCCGCGCCGATGCCGGCAGCCTCAATGCCGCTCTCGCCTGCGCGCTTGAAATGATCAACAGCCGGAATTCCGCATGAGTTCATCTTTTTCAAAAAACAGCCACCATGGCAAAAACAACCGTCAGGTCGACGGCCATTTCGCACGCAAGCGTTTCGGCCAGAATTTTCTGACCGACGAACGCATCATCAGTCGTATCGTCAGCGCCTTCGCGCCCGAGCGCGGCCAGAACGTAGTGGAAATCGGCCCCGGTCTCGGCGCCATCACGCGCGAATTACTGGGCGCACTCGGCCGCGTGCAGGTGGTGGAGGTGGACCGCGACCTGGCGGCCGCCCTGCCCATACGCCTCATGAACGAAGGCGAAATCATCGTGCACCAGGCCGATGCGCTGAAATTCGATTTTGCCGCGCTCGCCAGCCAGCCTCATGAGCTGCGCGTGATCGGCAACCTGCCCTACAACATTTCCACGCCCATCCTTTTCCGCTTGCTGGACCAGGTAGATGCCATCGCCGACATGACCTTCATGCTGCAGAAGGAAGTCGTGGAGCGCATGGTGGCCACACCCGGTTCCGGGGATTACGGCCGCCTCTCCGTGATGCTGCAGTACCGCTGCGAAGTGGACTGGCTGCTGGCCGTTCCTCCCGAATCCTTCAGCCCGCCGCCGAAAGTGGATTCGGCGGTGGTGCGTTTGCGCCCCCATCAAACGCCGCGCTATAACTGTGTGGATGAAAAACGCCTGCAATCCCTGCTGACTGCCGCCTTCAACATGCGTCGCAAGACGCTGCGCAATGCGCTCAAGGGGCAAGGCAGTCCCGAGCAGTTCGAGGCAGCCGGCATAGACCTTTCGCTGCGACCGGAAGAAGTGGATGTAGGCACGTGGGTCACGCTCAGCAATCTGCTGGCACAAGACAGCTGAAACAGCACAACAAGAGCCCGGAATGAACAACGAGACACACAGCGAGCACCCCGGCCAGGCGCACGACATCCTGGTGCATGTAAAAAGCGAATACCTGGCCGAGCAGAGCAACCCGGCCGAATCCCGCTATGTCTTCGCCTATCACGTCAAGATCACCAATGCCGGTGCCCACAGCGCCCGCCTGCTCACCCGTCACTGGGTCATCATGGATGGCGAGGCGCGTGTGCAGGAAGTGCGCGGCGATGGCGTGGTCGGCGAACAGCCCCAGCTCGCGCCCGGCGAAAGCTACGAATACACCAGCGGCACCGTGCTGGAGACGCCGGTGGGCAGCATGCACGGCTCCTACGGCATGATCGACGAAGGCGGCCAGCGCTTCGAGGCGCCGATTCCGGCCTTCACGCTCGCCATTCCCCGCGTCCTCCACTAAGCAGGCGAGCCAAGTGCAGGCCTTGTCATTCCCGCGCAGGCGAAAATCTCCCGGACACAAGCAGAGCCCTCGTTTCATGCCCGACCACAGCAAAGAGATTCCCGCCAGCGCGGGAATGACGGCGTAAAAAATGGCGCTTTACGCCATTGGTGATGTGCAGGGCTGTCTGGAAGCACTGGAAGACCTGCTGGACCTCATCCGTTTCGATCCCGCCCGCGACCACCTCTGGTTTGCCGGCGATCTCGTGGCGCGCGGCCCGGATTCGCTGGGCGTGTTGCGCCTGGTCCGCCAGCTCGGCGCCGCCGCCGAAACCGTGCTCGGCAACCACGACCTGCACCTGCTGGCAGCGCACTACGGCAAAGCCAAACCCAAGGCCCGCGACCTCACCCAGCCCGTGCTCGCCGCGCCGGACCGGGACGAGCTCATGGACTGGCTGCGCCGGCGCCCGCTGTTTCTGGAAGACAAGGAGCAGGATTGCGTACTCACCCATGCCGGCATTCCGCCGGGCTGGTCGCAAAAGCAGACGCGCAAGCGCGCGCAGGAAGTGGAAGCTGCACTGCAAGGTGCTGATATCGAAAGGTTTCTGGGCGATATGTACGGCAACGAACCGGACCGGTGGAGCGATGCACTGGCCGGCACCACCCGCCTGCGCGTCATCACCAACTTCCTCACCCGCATGCGCCTGGTCAGCGTCGACGGCGCCATGGACTTTGCCTACAAGGAAGACCTCACTGCCATCCCCGAAGGCCTGCATCCCTGGTTCAGCCTGCCCAATCCGGCCTGCAGCAGCGGCCGCATTCTCTTCGGCCACTGGGCCGCCATCGGCGGCGTCACCGGCGATGCGCGCATCATCGGCCTCGATACCGGCTGCGTCTGGGGCGGCCACCTAACGGCCTATCGCGTGGACGACGGCAAGACCTTCGCCAGCCGCCGTGGCTGCAGCGTGGCTGCCGGCTTCGACTGAACCCTCGTCCACACCGCGATTGCACGCGCCCGCGACCAGCGGCCCTGCAAAAAGGACCAGTGGCAATCATCATCACGACACGCTCGCGTCATCTTCGCACATCACAAAAAAACGCAAATTTCGCTTGCCCGTCCCGGTGGTTTTGGGGCTACTCTCAGGACGTGCGGCTTGCAGTTATTTCGTCGATGTTTTTCAAACAGAGGTGGAGTCATGAGCATATTCCGTCATTATCAGGAGCGCTTTGACCAGGCTCGCGAGGAAGAATACTCCCTCGAAGAATATCTCGAGCTCTGCCGGAACGATCCCTCCGCCTACGCCACTGCCGCCGAACGTTTACTGCTGGCCGTCGGCGAACCCGAACTGCTGGACACCTCACGCGATCCGCGCCTTTCGCGAATTTTTTCCAACAAGATCATCAAGCGTTATCCGGCCTTCGAAGAATTCTATGGCATGGAGGAAGTCATCGAGCAGGTGGTCTCTTATTTCAAGCATGCCGCGCAGGGCCTGGAAGAAAAGAAACAGATCCTTTACCTGCTGGGCCCGGTGGGCGGCGGGAAATCCTCGCTGGCCGAGCGCCTGAAATCCCTGATGGAAAAAAAGCCCTTCTATGCCATCAAGGGCTCGCCGGTGAATGAATCACCTCTGAATCTTTTCAATGTGAATGAAGATGGTGACATCCTCGAACAGGAATACGGCATTCCCAAGCGCTACGTGCGTGGCGTGATGTCGCCCTGGGCGGTAAAGCGCCTTAAAGAATACGGTGGCGACATACGCCAGTTCCGCGTGGTCAAGCTGAAACCCAGTATCCTCGACCAGATTGCCGTCTCCAAGACCGAACCCGGCGACGAAAACAACCAGGATATTTCCGCCCTGGTCGGCAAGGTGGATATCCGCAAGCTGGAGGATTTCGCGCAGAACGATGCCGATGCCTATTCCTATTCCGGCGGCCTCGCCAAATCCAATCGCGGCCTCATGGAATTCGTGGAAATGTTCAAGGCCCCCATCAAGGTGCTGCACCCCCTGCTCACGGCCACGCAGGAAGGCAACTACAACGGTACTGAAGCGATAGGACCGATTCCTTTCGATGGCGTGGTGCTGGCCCACTCCAACGAAGCCGAATGGCAGACCTTTCGCAACAACAAGAACAATGAAGCGTTCATTGATCGTGTTTACATCGTGAAGGTGCCTTACTGCCTGCGTGTCACTGAAGAAATCGACATCTACCAGAAGCTGCTGGACAACTCCTCGCTGCGGGCCGAGCCCTGCGCCCCTGATACCCTGCGCATGCTGGCCCAGTTCACCGTGCTGTCGCGCCTCAAGGAGCCGGACAATTCCAGCATCTACTCCAAGATGCGTATCTACGATGGCGAAAACCTGAAAGACACGGATCCGAAAGCCAAGTCCTATCAGGAATATCGCGACAGTGCCGGCGTGGATGAAGGCATGAACGGGCTTTCCACCCGCTTCGCTTTCAAGATCCTTTCGCGCGTTTTCAATTACGACCATAGCGAAGTCGCCGCCAATCCCGTGCACCTGCTGCATGTACTGGAAACCCAGATCGAACAGGAACAGTTCCCGCAGGATGTGCAGGACCGCTATCTACGCTTCCTCAAGGAATTCCTGGCGCCGCGCTACATCGAGTTCATCGGCAAGGAAATCCAGACAGCCTATCTCGAATCCTATTCCGAATACGGCCAGAACATCTTCGACCGCTATGTGCAGTACGCCGACTTCTGGATACAGGACCAGGAGTTCCGCGATCCGGACACCGGCGAAATCTTCAACCGCGCCGCCCTGAATGAGGAGCTGGAGAAGATAGAAAAGCCGGCCGGCATCTCCAATCCCAAGGATTTCCGCAACGAGGTGGTCAACTTCGTGCTGCGTGCCCGCGCCAATAACAACGGCGTGAACCCGAGCTGGCTTTCGTACGAAAAGCTGCGCACCGTGATCGAGAAGAAGATGTTCTCGAACACCGAAGACCTGCTGCCGGTGATTTCCTTCAATCCGAAAGCCTCGAAAGGCGACCAGCAGAAGCACCAGGACTTCGTCAAGCGCATGGTGGAGCGCGGCTATACCGAGAAACAGGTGCGCCTGCTTTCCGAATGGTATCTGCGCGTGCGCAAGGCGCAGTAGGGCTGTAAACGCAAAGAAGATGAGTGACTACGGCGGTCAAAGCATGGCAGTACAGGGGTATGCCGCCATTGACCGCAGGTCAATGCGAGCCCATGAAATGCCAGAAGACCCACACGTCTTTGCCAGCACTCATGGGCGACGGTCTGGGAAATCGGGAGATTTTCCAGACCATTGGTAAAGAGTACTCGCATGTCCTACATCATCGACCGTCGTCTCAATGGCCGTAACAAGAGCACGGTCAATCGCCAGCGCTTTCTCGAACGTTACCGCGGCCAGATCAAGGAGGCCGTGGCGGATGCCATTACGCGCCGCTCCATCACGGACATGGAACATGGTGAAAGCATCACTATCCCGAGCCGCCGCCTGCCCCTTCCGGCCGTTTGATGCGGTCACCTGCAGCGAACTCCTTGTTGCCCGGGT
>JASLCO010000384.1 GCA_030146505.1 Moraxellaceae bacterium | reverse complement strand
AGAGCCAGGCCACAAACGCTTAAATTTAGAATCATACTCTTCCAGCGAAAATCTCTTTGCACCACTTAGATACTTCTTCTTTTCCCCCTCATCAACAAAGAAGACATCTTCAATATTGAAATTATCACCTCTGTCAAATCCGATATCTTCATCAATATTAACTATTGCACCAGCCAGTAGTTCGTAGAAAATCCTTTGCGGGCACTTATAAAATCCCTTCTGGTTTTTCGCATCAGGGAGAAATAGCTTTTCATAGCTACCAACCCCAGAGTAGCCATCCCTATCGAAGTCCCAAGCCAATGCCGCAGCAACTTGGGTTGAGACTCGAATCTTCTCTCTGAACAAAGCAGACCGAATGTCATCGAAGGAAGAGGCTCCGCTAAGCACACTCGAATCGAAGCTTCTTAAGCTTTCGCCAAAAGCTTTAACTGCAGAAGGAAAATCTCCAGCCAACTCAAGCTTTCCAACTCGAACATCGACAATCTTATACGTTACAAGAAGCGCAATAGTCACAGACCCATTGGGAAAAATTCCACCAATAAGCGATATTAGTGGTGAAAGAAACCCTTTCCCAATAACTTCGAAAAAGTAGTTTTTCCAAATCTCATCATCGCAACCACTTTCAGCCTCGAAAAAAGCCTTCATATCTTCCGAAGAAATGGTTTTCTTGTAGAGCTCTGATCGACTCACTTCTTTACCGAAAGCCTTTAATACTCCCCTCCGAAAAACACGGCTTTTCATCGTACCAAAGAAAATCTTTCTTTCTTCATCCTCATCAAAAATCCATATGAAATTCTTCTTCATAATGAAACCATGAAAATCAAGACCATTAGAAAATGCCAAGAAAGCAGGGATATGGGTAAGGCCCTGCCTTACCTCAAGCTACGCACTTACTTAACCACCTCAATCTCGACCTTGAGCACGCCCTGTGCCGTACTGCCAATCGCATTGAATGCCGAGCTGGACAGATCAATGATGCGGCCACTGACAAACGGCCCCCTGTCATTGACTCTGACCACCACGCTTTTGTCATTCTCTACATTGGTGACTTTCACCATCGCCCCAAAGGGAATGGTTTTATGCGCCGCTGTTTTCAATTCCTGCTTGAAAGGCTCACCACTGGCCGTCTTCTTGCCCTGATGCTTGCTACCGTAATACGAAGCCTGCCCTTTTTGCGTAAAACCCACCCAGTCCTTAGCTTTTGTGGATGCGGTATTAGGAGCAGGCCGGCTGGCACAGCCCGCCATGAATACCGACAGCATGAGCACAACCATCATTATTCGTAGGGTGGGCAAACCCCGTTTGCCCACGCGGCTGTGCTCTGAATGAATCACCATCGCCATTACAAGCAACTCCATCCGCGTGGGTAAAGGGCGAGCCTTTACCCACCCTACGCCAATTGGAAAACAGCAACGCACATCGGGAAGACGTGAGAGAAGAGAGAGGAAATAAAAGAAAGCAGCCCCGCCCTGGCACACCACCATCCACCGGACATCCTGCCTTTATTGATACGCACCAGCATCCTTGCCAATGCTTGTTGTTTTATTGCTGCACGCTCCGCAGAAGCACCACGGACACTACGTAAAGCGCCAGCTTCTTTGCCGGCCTGAATCACGAAAGCACCGAATGTAGCAGCCTTGTCCTGGCTCCGGAATGCGTGGTTCCCGCAAGAATCCGTTCCAAGCGCAAAAACAAAGTACTGTCCACTTGTACAGGAAACAGGTTTCGTGCAGTATGCATGAAAAATTCCCAGGGGACGGAACATGGGCAACGAACAGATCTACGCACTGCTGGAAGAAACCCTGAAGGTTTACAACCGCAAGGATCTGGCCGAAGCCATTGGCGTGGACTCCGGCACCATACGCCGCTGGGTGCTTCGCGAGACCGAGCCCAAACCCTATCTGGCCGCCCAACTCAAGCTGTTGCTGCCCACCCTGCCGGAGCGCGCTCCCGGCGAATTCCGCTTCATCGATCTCTTTGCCGGCATAGGCGGCCTGCGCATGGCCTTCGAGAGCATTGGCGGCGAGTGCGTCTTCACCAGCGAATGGGATAGCTATGCCCAGCGCACCTATGTTTCCAACTTCCGGGATGGTCACGAACTGAACGGCGACATCACCAAGGTCAAAGCCAAGGACATTCCCGATCACGACGTTCTGCTGGCCGGCTTCCCCTGCCAGCCCTTCTCGATTGCCGGTGTTTCCAAAAAGAACGCACTGGGCCGCAAGCACGGCTTTGCAGATGAAACCCAGGGCACGCTCTTCTTCGACGTGGCCCGCATCATCGAAACCAAACGCCCCAAAGCCTTCCTGCTGGAAAACGTGAAGAACCTGATGTCTCACGACAAGGGCCATACCTTCGAGGTCATCAAGCGCACCCTGACCGAAGAACTGGGCTATCACATCCATACCCGGGTTATCGATGGCCAGCACTTCGTACCCCAGCATCGTGAGCGCATCGTGATCGTGGGTTTCCGCGAGCCACAGGAATTCAGTTGGGAAGCCCTAGAGCTACCGGCCAAAGGCATCACACGGTTGCGCGACATCCTGCACAAGGATGACGGCACCGAGCCGAAGCTGAAGTGGGACGGCAACCGCTTCTTCGATCACGAGAAAAAGCAGGTGAATGCCAAATACATCCTAACCGACAAGCTCTGGGGCTATCTCAAGGCTTACAAGGAAAAACATGAGGCCAAAGGCAACGGCTTCGGCTTCGGTCTGGTGGGTAAAGATGA
>JASLCO010000373.1 GCA_030146505.1 Moraxellaceae bacterium | reverse complement strand
ATGTGCTGGCCATCCCGGCCTTGCAGGAATGGATTGCGGCGGCACGTGATGAAAAAGAAGTCCTGGCGCAATTCGAGGTGTGAAAGGACAGTATTTCCTTGCAAAGAAAAAGCCGGCAAATGCCGGCTTTTCTGTTTTTTCGGGAGCAGTTTTCAGCCCTGCGATTCGTAATGCATGGTGTCGCCCGGTGGTTGCAGGTAGTAGCCCTGCAGGTATTGCACGCCGAGTGTCCACAGCTTGGACAATGTCTGGGCGTTTTCCACGAAGGAGACGATCACCTGTTTGTCGAAGGAACGCAGTTCGGCCGTGAGTTTTTTCATGGCGCCCATGTTTTCTTCGTTGCTCAGGTCCTGGGTGAAGGAGCGGTCCAGCTTGATGTGCGAGACGGCCACATGCTTGAGCGTGTTCAGCGGATTCAGCGTGGTGCCGAAATGGCTGATGGATACCGGGCAGCCGGCCTGGGTGAGGGCATTGGTCTGTTCGCCGGCGGCCTTGAGGTAGGTCACCATGTCGCTTTCGGCAAACTGCAGCACGATGGGGCTGCCCTGCGGATCTATGGCCTTGGAGAGCTTGCCTATCCAGGCGGCGAGCGACGTATCTTGCAGCGATTCGGCAGTCAGGTTCAGCAGCATGCGCGAGCCCGGAGCCTTCCGGGAATGTTCCTTCAACTGCTTGGCGGCATTGAGCATGACCCAGCGATCAATCTTGGCGCCGAGCTGGTGCTTCATGGCCACCGGCATGAAGTCATCGGGCGTCATCATCTTGCCGTCGGCCAGCGGCAGGCGCACAAAGACTTCGTAGAATTCGCCTCCGCCGCCTTCCACGTCCACCAGCGGCTGGTAGAGCAGCCGGAACTTGCTGTTTTCAATGGCATCGACCAGCAGTTCCAGCAGCGCGGAATCCGAGCTGCTGGCGGTTTCGGCGGCGTTGAATACCTGCACGCCGTTGCCGTTGGCCAGCTTGACCTTTTCCGAGCAGCCGATGGCGCGTGACAGCATTTCTCCCGGGTTGGGCGCGGTCTCGCCCACCATGGCGATGCCTATGCTGAGCGTGGTCTGCTGCGTCTTGCCGCCAGGAATCGGTATCAGGTGGTCGTGCACCTGCTGGCACAGGGTTTCGGCTTCGTTCTTTGCCGCTTCCACATCCATTCCCGGGATCAGGGCAGCGAAGGCGGAGTCGCCGAAGCGGGCGATCTGGCTGGCCTTGAAATGCTGGCCCAGGAGTTCGGCCACGGCCTTGATGACGGCGTCGGTGCCGGCCAGCCCGGCGGTGGCGTTGACCTGCGTCATGTTGTCGATGGCGAAATAGAAGAGGGCGGAGCGTGACTTGTCGCGATGCGATTTGTGCACGGCCTCGGCCAGGGTTTCTTCAAAGCGCTGGCGGTTGGGCAGGCCGGTGAGCTGGTCGACGCTGGTGGCCTCTTTCAGTTTTTCTGCCAGCACGGCGGCATTGCCGCCGCCATCGTCACGGCGAATGATGATTTGCGTGCAGGGCTCGCCGTCGTAGCTGGCGGCGGAGAGCTGCATCATGGCGTCTATCTTGCTGCTGTCGGCTTTCAGGCCGTGGAAACGCAGGTCCTGCGAAATGCTTTCACCCTTGCTGTAGGCCTGCAGGTACTTCTTGAAATTGTTCAGGTCTTCCTTGGCGACCAGATCGATGACGGGCATGCCTTCGACGTCATCCGCGCTCTCATAGCCGAACAGCTCGACATAGGCGGTGTTGGCGTAGATGTGCATGCCGTCGTGGACATAGGCGATGGCGTCGCGGGAATTGTCCAGCAGCAGCTCGCAGCGCTTTTCCGATTCGGCCAGCGTGGCTTCGGCCTTGCGGCGGGCGCGGCGGTGGTTGAGGTTGGTGAGTTCGCGCTTGATGACATGCACGAGGTGCTTGTGGGCATTGAAGACAACGGCATCGACGGCGCCGGCCTGCATGCATTCCTCGATCATGTCGGCGTCGAATTTTTCCAGCAGCACGACAAGCGGAATGTCCTTGTCCTGCTTGCGTATCTGTCCCAGCACATTGTCGTAGGGAATGCCGTTGGTCATTTCCCCCGCCAGCATGATGTCCCAGGCGCCGTCCTTCAGCGCATCCTGCAGCTCGTCTTCATCGGCAACCAGCTCCGGGCGGGTGGCGATGCCGGAGTTCTTGAGCGCATTGACGATCTGCTCTGCATTGTCCTGGGACTCATGCAGGACGAGCAGGCGGACAGTCTCGTTTTTCGGGGCCATGCAGCGGGTTTTCCTGCGGTCATTCCAAGAGGGGCTTATTGTCCTGCCCTCACTGCTTTTTGCAAGAGCAAGAGCGGCGGACGGCGGGGCATGCCACTCATCCCCTCAAGTCTTTGCCGATGTTAATGAAGCGTGCGTGAGGGTGGCGCCGCCTGCGTCACAGACTGGCCCAGATGGAATCGAAATCCTCGTCGCCACCGGCCGCGGCTTCGCTGCTGCCGATGATGTCGTCGTTGCTGCTGCTTTCGTTGGGCCGGCGCATGAGCTGGAATTCGAACTGGCAGAAGCTGGCGGTGGCGCTGACCTGCTGCGCGAGATGCGCCTTGATTTCTTCGCCGTCGAGCTTGAGCACCACTTTGTAGCCGGAGCGGAAGGTCAGTGCGGGCGTGATGAGGGTGGCGGGGCGGTTGATGGCCTTGAGCTCGGGCAGCAGCAGCGTGCGCATGTATTCGGAGGCGTCGCCGGTTTTCTTGATGACGCGGGCGCCGCAGGGCTTGGCCTTGGGTGCCAGCACCTCGATGCCGAGCTGGGCACCGTGGCCGGGCAACTGCTTGACCCAGCGGATGACGCCTATGCTCCAGCCGGGCTGGGCATCGCCTTCGTGCAGGCCGAGGATCTCGCCGGCACGCACGCTGGCAGGCACTTCGCCGGACCATTCGATGCAATAGCCGCCGGGGCTGACATTCACGATCTGGCAGGTGTGGGTTTCATAGCGGGCCGGTGGCGTGGCTTCCGGTGTTTTCAGTTTTTCAGCCAGGGCCTGTTCGCGGGCTTCCATGTCGGCGCTGCCGAAGGCCAGCGACCAGACATCCTTGCCGGTGCGGTCGTCCGGGCGATCCTGCGTGATGGGTTTGGCCTTGAGGAAGGGATTGTCGGAGTCGATGGTCATGCTGAAGCGGCTTTGCTCGCCCATCATCATGATTTCGAAATCCTGCCCACCGGAAACGAAATAGTAC
>JASLCO010000356.1 GCA_030146505.1 Moraxellaceae bacterium | reverse complement strand
CACGATCTTGATTTCCGTCGTCCCGGCGAAGGCCGGGACCCATGCGGCAGTGCTTTTTCCACCGTTTTATGGATCCCGGCCTTCGCCGGGACGACGTTTTCAAGGTTTTGGGCTTATCAAAAGCGGCGAGTCCAGAGATCGTGAACAGACTCTAAGGCCTGTCCTTTGCAGGTGCGAATTCATTCGCACCTGCCACCCAGGCGCTCCCTTACCCACAACAGCAGGGAAGTCCCGTTGGACAACAGCGCGCCGTTCCACCTCTTCACCCTATGTCCACATGCTTGACGAGAAAATCCAGGAAGGCGCGCACACGCAGCGGCATCTGGCCGTGGCCCGGGAAGATGGCGTGGATTTCCTCGATCTCGCTGGTCTCGAAGGATTGCAGCAGGGCCTGCAGGCGGCCGGCCTGGAGATCGGCGGCGACGTGGTAGTAGGCCAGGCGCCCGATGCCGGCGCCGGCCAGCAGCAACTGGCGCAGGGTTTCGCCGTTGTTCACCTGGATGTTGCCGGCAATGGGATGGCCGAGGCGCTCGCCGTCCTGCAGGAAGGTCCATTCATAAAAGCTGCGGCGGAAATTGAAATTGAGGCAGTTGTGCTGTTCCAGCTCCTCCGGGTGCCGCGGCAGGCCGGCGCGTTCCAGGTAGGCGGGCGCGGCCACGATCACGCGCCGGCTTTCGCCCAGCTTGCGCGCGGCGAGACTGGAATTTTTCAGCGGCCCTATGCGTATGGCGATGTCCACATGCCCGGCCAGTAAGTCCACCACTTCGTCGGTGAGGCTGAGGTCCACCGTCACTTGCGGATGCTGTTGCAGGAAGCGCGGCAGCAGGGGCACCAGCACATGGCTGCCGAAGGGCAGGCTGGCGGTGATGCGCAGGCGGCCGCGCGGTTGCGCGCTCCGGCTGCCCACGCTGCGCTCGGCTTCCTCGATGTCAGCCAGGATGCGGCGGGCACGCTCGTGGAAAAGCTGGCCCTCGGGCGTGAGCGCGAGCTTGCGCGTGGAACGGTTGAAAAGCCGCGTACCGAGGCGGCTTTCAAGACGGCTGACCAGCTTGCCGACGGCCGAGGGCGTGAGGTTGAGCTGGCGGGCGGCAGCGGAAAAGCTGCCGGTTTCCACCACATGGCAGAAGACTTCCATCTCGCCGGAGCGGTTGACATCGACCATGGGGAATTCGCATGAGGCCTCGGGGCCTGCGAAACATACTCCATCCCGGTATTCCTGCGCAGCGCCGGCAATGTAATGGCCAGCCAATCGCGGCTTCAGCCGTGAACCTGCCAGTAGCTGTTCGCGGCTGAAGCCGCTCCTACGGGAAAAGGGCGCTGAAGCGCCTGCGGCGGCAACGCCAAGAGAAAAGAGCACAGAGCACCTGCGGCGGAGCGCAGCCCGGGCCGCGCCCCGGGCGCAGCGTGTTGCTGCCGCGAGCAGCGGCGGAAACGTCATGGAAAGAAGAGCGCCTGCGGCGGAGCGCAGCCCGGGTCGCGTCCCGGGCGCAGCGTGTTGCTGCCGCGAACAGCGGCAGCAACGTATGTGTAAAGAAACCCCCCGGTCAGCCTTCGCGTTAACAAATCCTGTCCGGATGCATACACTTGGGCACCCTGTGCGCCGGCCGGACAACTGAAACGGGCTTTCCCGTCCGCTATGGTCCGGCTTTCACAGTGCGCCCGCAGACCTGCTGCACGATTTCCCGAGGCCCGGTTGTCCGCGCCTGCTTTATCCCCGGAATGATCGGCAGGTCTTCCAGAGTCTGGTCACCCAGGCACCATCCCCACTACGGAGATCACTCATGATTTATTCGGGATCAGCCATCAGCGTTGCCCTGCTGAGCGATGGCATCGCGGAACTGAAATTCGATCTCGCCAATGAATCCGTCAACAAGTTCGACCGCGCCACGCTCAATGAGCTGGCTGCCGCGACCGAGGCGATCAAGGCGGACAAGAATGTGAAGGGCGTGATTGTCACGTCCGGCAAGGGCGTGTTCATCGTCGGTGCCGACATCACTGAATTCGGCGAGCTTTTCGCCGGTGGTGAGGCCCAGATCGCCGAGTGGGTGGTCAATGCCAACAAGGTGTTTGCGGCCTTTGAAGACCTGGATGTGCCCAAGGTGGCCGCCATCAACGGTTTCGCCCTCGGTGGCGGCCTTGAAATGTGCCTGGCCTGCGAATACCGCGTGATGTCCACGGCTGCCAAGATCGGCCTGCCGGAAACCAAGCTGGGCATCATGCCGGGCTTCGGCGGCACCGTGCGCCTGCCGCGCGTGATCGGTGTGGACAATGCTGTCGAGTGGATTGCCGCCGGTGCTGAAAAGCGTCCGGAAGCGGCCCTGAAAGA
The DNA here is from genome assembly GCA_030146505.1 of Moraxellaceae bacterium. Taxonomy (GTDB): domain Bacteria; phylum Pseudomonadota; class Gammaproteobacteria; order Pseudomonadales; family Moraxellaceae; genus UBA2031. The sequence goes on along the minus strand of JASLCO010000356.1, from coordinate 1,647 downwards.
TGGCGCTGTGGATGCCGTTGTTGCGCCTGAACTGCTGCGTGATGCCGCTATCGACCTCGTCAAGCAGTGCCTCGCCGGCAAGCTGGACTGGAAGGCCAAGCGCGAAGAAAAGCTGGTCCCGCTCAAGCTCAACAATATGGAACAGATGATGGCCTTCAACACGGCTTCTGCCGCTGTTGCAGCACAGGCTGGTCCGAATTATCCCGCGCCCAAGCTGGCTGTGCAGAACATCCAGGCTTCTGCCAATTCCGGTCGTGAAGAAGCCATTGCCAACGAAGCCAAGTTCTTCGCCAAGGCAGCGGTCACGCCGCAGGCCAATGCCCTCGTGGGTGTTTTCCTCGCTGACCAGGCTGTGAAGAAAGCGGCCAAGAAGCACGAGAAGGGCAGTACCAAGGACATCAATATGGCTGCCGTGCTCGGCGCCGGCATCATGGGTGGCGGCATCGCCTACCAGACCGCCAGCAAGGGCACGCCCATCATCATGAAGGACATCGCCTCCAAGGCGCTGGACCTCGGCATGAGCGAAGCCACCAAGCTGCTGTCCAAGCAGGTGGAAAAGGGTCGCCTGACCCCGGTCAAGATGGGCGAAACGCTTTCGCGCATCCGTCCGACGCTGAACTACGGCGACTTCAAGGAAGTCGACATCATCATCGAAGCCGTGGTGGAAAATCCCAAGGTCAAGACGGCCGTGCTGTCTGAAGTCGAAGGCCTGGTGAAAGAAGACACCATCCTTGCTTCCAACACCTCCACGATTTCCATTTCCTTCCTGGCTGAATCGCTGAAGCGTCCGGAAAACTTTGTCGGCATGCATTTCTTCAATCCGGTGCACATGATGCCGCTGGTGGAAGTGATCCGTGGCAAGAAGTCTTCCGAAGCAGCCATTGCTGCCACCGTGAAGCTGGCCACCAAGATGGGCAAGACGCCCATCGTCGTGAACGACTGCCCGGGCTTCTTCGTGAACCGTGTTCTGTTCCCTTACTTCGGCGGCTTCGACCAGCTGGTGCGTGACGGCGCCGATTTCCAGGCCGTGGACAAGGTCATGGAAAAATTCGGCTGGCCCATGGGCCCGGCCTACCTGCTCGACGTGGTTGGCATCGACACCGGCGTGCACGCTGCCAATGTGATGGCTGAAGGTTTCCCGGATCGCATGAAGCCTGACTACAAGTCCGGCACCGTTGCCATGTTCGAAAACAATCGCTACGGCCAGAAGAACGGCAAGGGCTATTACGTTTACGAGCAGGACAAGAAGGGCAAGCCGCAGAAGAAAGTGGACCAGACCACTTACGACCTGCTCAAGCCGCTGGTGGCCGAGCGTCGCGAATTCGATGCTGACGAAATCATTGCCCGCTGCATGATTCCGCTGGTCAACGAAGTCGCCCGCTGCCTGGAAGAAAACATCGTTGCCTCGCCGGCTGAAGCCGACATGGCACTGCTCATGGGCATTGGCTTCCCGCCGTTCCGCGGTGGCGCCTGCCGTTATGTCGACCAGATGGGTGCCGCGAATTACGTTGCCCTCTGCGAGAAGTACGCGTCGCTGGGCAAGGCCTATGAAGCGCCGAAACTGCTCAAAGACATGGCAGCTGCCAACAAGAAGTTTTTCGGCTAACCACTATTGGCTCCCTCTCCCTCCGGGAGAGGGCCGGGGTG
>JASLCO010000330.1 GCA_030146505.1 Moraxellaceae bacterium | reverse complement strand
GAAACAGCGACCCCCATATTGGCGAGAGTACCTGTGGCAGTTCCAGTAAAGAGCGTCAGCACACTGGTAGCAAACCTGGCATCAAAGCTGCCGTCCTTGTTCATGCTGAAAGTCAGATGATCGCTATCGCCTATCTGGAACCATGAGCCGTTCGGCAAAGTGATGCGTCCCTGGTTCACTCGCCCATCAAGCTTGATGCGATGACTGCTGAGAACGCCCCCATCCATGCTGACATCCACACTGCCCATGCCTTCTATGGCCAGCATGCTGCCACCCTTGGCAAAACGGAATTTCTTGGCATCGATAGCCACTTTGAAATCAGCCGTGCTGGCCAGGTCGGCAACGGCATCAAGCACATTCTTGAGTGCAGCGGACGCATCAGCGTCATTGCTGGCCTCCCCATCCTGCACCGCAGCCAGCGCCTCCTGCAGGACTGCCGGATTCAAGCTGGCCAGCAGGGAAGAGAAATCCGTATTGGCCGCATCAATAACCAAGGTAGCGTCGACATCCCCATTCACACGCTCATTGCTGACAGAGCCCTTGAGGCCAAAAGCGAATTGTTTGTCATCGCTCATCATGCCGCCCAGAACAAGTGGCAGGGTGATCGTGAGATCGACATCCAGACCGTTCTGCTGCCCTGTCACCGCCAGGCTATTGCCGGTCAAGATTGCACTCAGCCCATTGATGGAGTTCAGGTTGACAGGATCGGTCATCAGCGAGTCCAGCGGCTTGTTCAGTGCGGCAGCAAGGAACTCATAGGTCATGCGTGACAGCATGGCCTCACCCGAATAGACAATCGTCTGTATCGCGACACCAGCCAGCGCAATGGTGTCAGCCGATGCCAGCCAGCCGAACTTGTTCAACTCACCGGCCAAGGCCTGCTCTATCGTGCTGTAGTGGCCCTCGCTGCTCTGCAGGACATAGGTGAGATCAGTACCCATGGCACCGAGCGAATCGACAAAACGCTGCGAGCTGAAGTCGGCAGAGCAATCATCCAGGCGGCAAAGCGAGGTGAACTCTCCGCTGCTTAGAGCATCGACAATGCTGTTTGCCCAGTCGCCCACCTTAGCCTGTACAGCCCCCAAGGTCGGCAAGGCAACCAGGGTATCTACAGCACCAACAACATTGGCCAGCGTAGTGGCCAGCACCGGATCCTCTACCCGCAGACGGCCATTGTTGTCGATAAAAGACTGGCTGTAGTTCTTGATAACGCCCTGCATCTGCGCCTCATCACCACCAGCGAGCTCGGCAAAGGCGGCCGCCAACAGGCTGATCTTGAGCTGCACAGCATTGCTTGCACCGACGAAGATCGTGCTCGTGATATCGCCCGGCTGGGCCAGCAGGTCCTCGGGACTCAAATGAAACAGTGCGGCAACCTGGCTACGCGCCACTTTCAAGGTTGACAGTTTCAGATAGCCGCCGCCCAGAGCTTCGGCATAGTCCACCAGCAGCGTGCTGACCGGCGTGATGGGCATGACCGTCACGCTTCCTTCGGCACTCACTGTGACCCAGGAACTCAGCTCCAGCGAATTGCCCATGGCCATGGTTTCGCCGAAAGCCTTGGAATGGTTCTGGGCATCCAGGCAACCCGTGGATGCATCACAGATCATCGTGGTGTCGGCATCCGCCTTGAGCACCATCTTGAGCACCTCGCCCGGCGCCGGGACGAAGTCCGGGAAACTGAAACTGCCGTCGGACTTCGTTCTGGTGGTGCCGACTTCCGTATAAGTCGCACCATTTACACGCAGCAAGCTCACCTTGCCATTCTGGATGATGCCCTTGACTGCCACGGAGCTGATTAGAGCGGACCCGGGCGGGGTCACCGTAACGGCCGTACTGCCTCCCCCGCCGCCACCGCAGGCAGTCAGCAAGAGCAGGAGGGAGAAGGAAAAGCTGGCGATTAGTGCGCGTAACATGATGATGGCCTTCTTGTTTTTGTTGTGGCTGGGCATCACTGCGGGATACGAGACCCTGTAGTCGGGACTATAGATACAAGACAGCAACACTCAAGGCCGGTCGTCACCTCATACGTGACAATCGTCACATCCAGACCGGCGGGCGGGTCAGAACTTGAGGTTGTAGAAAAGGTCGATGGCGCTATCCAGCGAGGAAACCGCTTCCAGGTAGAGCTTGGCATTGATCTTGTAACGCACGGTGGCCGTGTTGACCGGCGTGAAGATGCCGACGCCATAGCGCAGGTAAAGCTTGGGACTTATGTAGCCGGAGACGGTGACCTGGGTATCGTCGCCACTGCCCTCGGCGTCCACGGCGAGATCGGTGATGCCGAAGCTTTCCCCCACCTTGTTGGTCAGACCAGCTCCACCGGTAGCTCCCAGCTTGATGGCGGCAGCGGCCGCCGACAGATTGGGGCCTTCCTTGCCGGAGGTGTCCAGCGGCCGCCCCAGCACGAGGTAGGACAGGATTTCTTCCTGCGACAGGCCGCCGTCGTCCGAGAAGAAGGAGACTTCCGGCGCATTCGCCCTGCCCTCCACGCGCACGCCAACGACCTGGCTGTCAATTTCACGCACGGCTTCCACATCCAGGCCGGGCTGCGTCAGGTTGCCGGCAAAAATCAGGCGGCCGCGCCGGATGAGCAGACGCTGGCCGTAGGCGTCGTAACGCGAGTCCTTGTCCAGTTCCACCTCGCCATTGGCCTCAAGCGCGCGCCGGCCCTGCTGACGCAGGCGCAGGGCGCCGATCAGACGGCCATTGACACCGTAACCGTGGAAATAGACATCATCGCCAAGCCGCACCAGGACATCGGCATTGATGAGCCATTGCGAAACCGCCACCGTCGCCTGCGCTGCCTCTCCCTCGGCAGTGCGGATGATGCGCACGTCGGAGGACAGCGGAATGGCCTTGTCGGTCAGCGGCTTCAGGTTGAGGCGGCCGGTCGGCACCACCACCTGCCCGCTCAGGTCCACCTGCCCCGGCACCACGCGCAGCTTGAGGTCCGGGTTGATTTCTGCCAGCAGTTGCGGCTCCTGCCTGAGCTCGAAGCGCTCACCCTTGAGGGCCAGGTCCAGCACCGGAGTTTGCGTCGCCCAGTCGGCATGCCCGCTGAGACTGGCCGAACCCTGGCCACTGTGGACCTCACCGGACAGGTCAGCCTCGTTGCCGCGCACATCGGCCAGCAGGCTGATGTCGTGCATGTTCACGGGCAGGCGATGCAGGCCGAGCTCACCCTTGTCCAGTTGCAGCCGGCCCCAGAACTCAGGGCTGGCCAGCGTGCCCTGCAGACGACCCTGGGCGCCGACATTGCCGGTCAGGGCCGACAGCGCCGGGAAGAAAGGCTGGAAGACATCAAGACGCAAGCCTTGCAGGGCCAGCGTACCACTCAGGGTCTTGGGCTCGCTGTAGGGATCTATGCCGGCCTGCACATAGCCCTGGCCCAGGTTGTCGGAATCCAGTTCGAAACGCAGCGCTACCTCTTCGGCTGCGTCCAGCTCCACACCCACTTTCCGGTAAGGAAACTGCAGCGGGGGTGAGGGCTCGTCGCGCGCCAGTTCCACGGCGCCATTCTCTGCTGCCAGCACGGCATGCAGATGCGGATGCTGCCCCGGCTGCCAGTCGCCATCGGCATGGCCACCGATATCGCCACTCAGGGCCAGCCCTTCGGGCAGCAGGCCGGCCAGGCGGCTGGCGGCAAGACCGGTCAGCGCCAGATGGACACTGCCTGCCGCCCCCACATGCAGGGTTTCGGTATTGCAGAGCCGGGCCTCCTGGCTGACCCAGCAATGTTCTCCCAGCTCCAGCTCACGGCGCTGGCCATCCCAGGACAGCGCGGCGGCATTGGACAGCAGCCAGTCCATGTCCGGCAGGCTGACCTGCCCGGTATCCATCTGTCCCTGCCAGCCCAGTGTGGCCGGCAACAGCTGGCCGCTCAGACTGCCCTGGCCGTGAATACGATCAGTGCCAGCCTGCCATTGCAGGCGATGGGACGCCTGGGTGCCACTCGCCTCAAGGCTGACCTGCCCCCAATCACGCCCGCTCGAATTGGTCAGACCATCTGCACGCAGAACAATATGGCTGTCGTGCTCGCCCAGGCCCTGCACATTGGCCTGCAGGCTCAGCTCCCGGGCACGCAAGGCAGCCAGCCCGACATTCTGGCCGGCGAGTTCGGCCTGGATGTCCGGATGCCGCTCTTCGCCCTGCAGCCCAACCACCCCGGTGACAGCCCCCTGCAGACGGGCATCGAGCAGGGCCAGATCGGGCATTTGCAGGGCCGCCTGCAAGTTCCAGCCAGCTTCGCCCAGGCCGCCCTTGATGTCGGCCTGGTCCGTTCCCCAGCGCAGGCGCAGGCCGGGCGTGCTGGCGCGGGGCCAGGCATGGGCCGGCAGGCTGAAGCTGAAAGGGCCGTCCATGAGGAAAGCCTGCTGGCGC
>JASLCO010000322.1 GCA_030146505.1 Moraxellaceae bacterium | reverse complement strand
AGCAGCGGTGCGCTTTCCAGATGGCGGTGGTATTTGAGGCCGGCAATCAGGTGGTCCGCGGGAAACTCGTAGCGCAGCGGGGCAGTGGTGGCGCTTTGCGGTGGTGGCTGCGTGGCGCAGGCGGCGCAGAGGTGGGCTCCTGTTGCGGTGGCGGGGCTGGCCGGCAGGGCGCAGCGGGGACAAGGCTGGATGTTCCAGGGCAGATCCTGCAGGCAGGCCGGGCAGAGCGCCCGATGGCCGCTGCCGGCCTGGCAAAGCAGGCAGAAGTGGCCGGACTTGAGAATCCGGGCCTGGCGGGAGTCGTTAACCATAAGCGTCCTTGCAGGTTGACGGGACATCCTGTCCCGGGCGAGACTGCCGTCAACTTTTTGGCAGGCCCAAGGTTGACGAGCAGGCTGGCAGCTTGCCGGTCCGCCGTCCAGCCGACATTGACCCGCCCCGCCTTGCGCCAAACGCCGGGCAACGACCGACAGGGAATTCCCATGACCGCCTCCCTCCAGCTTGCTGCCGTCACAGGCCAGCTCCGCCATGACTGGTCCCGCAATGAAGTGCGCGCCCTGTTCGAGCTGCCGTTCATGGATCTGCTGTTCCGTGCGCAGACCGTGCACCGCGCCAATTTCGACCCGAATACCGTGCAGGTTTCCACGCTGCTCTCCATCAAGACCGGCGCCTGCCCGGAAGACTGCAAGTACTGCTCGCAGTCCGGCCATTACGACACCGGTCTGGATAAAGAAAAGCTGCTCGCCATTCAAAAGGTGGTGGAAGAAGCACAGAACGCCAAGGACAAGGGCGCCAGCCGTTTCTGCATGGGCGCCGCCTGGCGTTCCCCGCGTGAAAAAGACATGCCCTATGTGCTGGAAATGGTGAAGCAGGTGAAGGGCCTCGGCATGGAAACCTGCATGACGCTCGGCATGCTCTCCGGCGAACAGGCACAGCAGTTGGCCGAAGCCGGCCTCGATTACTACAACCACAATCTCGACACCTCGCCTGAGCATTACGGCAAGATCATCACCACCCGCACCTATAACGACCGCCTGAATACGCTCGCGCATGTGCGTGATGCGGGCATCAAGGTTTGCTGCGGCGGCATCGTGGGTCTGGGTGAAGCGCGTGAAGACCGTATCGGCCTGCTTATGCAACTGGCCAATCTGCCGGTGCATCCGGAGTCCGTGCCCATCAATATGCTGGTGAAAATCGAAGGCACGCCGCTGGGCGATGTGGACGACCTCGATCCCTTTGAATTCGTGCGCACCGTGGCCATTGCCCGCATCCTCATGCCGCAGTCGCATGTGCGTCTTTCGGCTGGCCGCGAAACCATGAATGATGAAATGCAGGCGCTCTGCTTCATGGGCGGTGCCAACTCGATTTTCTACGGCGAAAAACTGCTGACCACCGCGAATCCGGAAGCCGAGCACGATCTGCAGCTCTTCAAGCGTCTCGGCATCAATAGCCAGAACACGCAGGATGTCTCGGACGAAGCCCGCGAAGAGGCCATTGCCGCCTCGCTGCGCAACCAGCAGATTGCCGCACTGACGCGTGATGCCATGGCACCTGCCAGCCCTGCTGCAACCGTGAACTGACCCTGCTTTCGTAGGAGCGGCTTTAGCCGCGAACCTTTAGGTCATTTGCGCCGGGGTCGCGGCTAAAGCCGCTCCTACGGGAGACTGCCATGCCCTTCGATTTTTCCTCCGTCCTTGCGCAAAAAAAGGCCGATGGCCTTTATCGCCGGCGCCGTACGCTGGCGTCGGCGCAGGGCGCGCGCGTCACGATTGATGGCCGTGAATTGCTGAATTTCTGCAGCAATGATTATCTCGGTCTTGCCAATCATCCTGCCCTGATTGCCGCGGCCAATGCCGCGACCAAAGCCTTTGGTGCCGGCAGTGGCGCCTCTCATCTCGTCTGCGGTCATTCCGCCGAACATCATGCGCTGGAAGAAGAGCTGGCGGCTTTTACCGGCCGCTCGCGTGCCCTGCTGTTTTCCACGGGTTATATGGCCAATACCGGCATCGTGCAGGCGCTGGTGGGGCGGGGTGATGCTGTTTTCCAAGACAGGCTGAATCATGCCTCGCTGATTGATGGCGGCCTGGCGTCCGGTGCCACTTTCCAACGCTACCGCCATAACGACACAGCGCATCTGGCCGAGCTGCTGGCAAAAAGCAGTGCAGATAAAAAACTCATCGTCACGGATGGTGTGTTCAGCATGGATGGCGATGTCGCGCCGCTGACTGAACTGGCGGAGCTCGCTCAGCAAAATGATGCCCTGCTGATGGTGGATGATGCCCACGGCTTTGGTGTGCTAGGAGCAAACGGTGCTGGCTGTGGCGAGCATTTCACGCTGGATGAAAAACAGCTGCCGGTGCTGATGGGCACGCTGGGTAAAGCCGCTGGCAGTTTCGGTGCTTTTGTTGCCGGCTCCGATGATTTGATTGAATACCTGATCAATACTGCGCGGCCCTATATTTTCACCACGGCCCTGCCGCCGGCGGTTGCTGCCGCCAGCCGCGCTAGCCTGCGCGTGATAGGCGAAGAAGCTTGGCGCCGTGAAAAACTGAATGAATTGATTGCCTATTTCCGTGCGGGCGCGAAAGCGGCCGGGCTGGTTCTGATGGACAGTCCCACACCGATTCAGCCTTTGCTGCTGGGTGATAACGAAAGGGCGCTGGCCTGGAGTTCGGCGCTGGAAGCCAAGGGCTTGCTGGTGGGTGCCATACGCCCGCCGACTGTGCCTGCCGGTTCGGCACGTTTGCGTATCACCTTTTCCGCCGCCCATGAAAAAGCCGATGTGGATGTCTTGTTGCAGGCATTGGCGTTTTGTCAGCAGAGCGTGCTCCCTCTCCCGGGGGGAGAAGGATGAGCCTGCATTACCAAACTCACGGCGACAAAGAAAAACCAGCCTTGGTGCTACTGCATGGCTGGGGTCTGCATTCCGGCGTATGGGAAAAATTCCTGCCGTTGTTGACGCCACATTTTCGCGTCACCTGTGTGGACCTGCCGGGCTTTGGCGGTAACCACGGTAATCTCCACCGTTTTGTAGATTTTTTCGAGGCTGTGCAGGCGGTGACGCCGCCGCGTGCGCTATGGGCCGGCTGGTCCCTGGGAGGCCTGCTGGCACTGGAAATGGCAGCGCGTCATCCCGAACGTGTGCAGGGTCTTTTCATGCTGGCCGCTACTCCCTGCTTTGTGCAGCGGGAGGACTGGGCGCCGGCCATGAAGCCTGATGTCTTTACCGACTTCGCTGATTCCCTGCGTGAAAACCCCCTGCTGACACTGGAAAGTTTTCTCACCCTGCAATGCCGTGGCAGCGCCAGCATGAAGGCTGATATCCGTTTCCTGCAGTCTGTGCTGGACGCCGGCCCCAATCTTTCTACCAGCGCGCTGCAGTCGGGCCTGGATGTGCTGGCGCGTGGCGATTTGCGTAATCGGCTTTCATCCCTGCGCCTGCCTGTGCATTTCCTGCTGGGTGAAAAAGATGTGCTGGTGCCGGCTGGTTTGCAGGAGGCGCTGAAAATCCTGCAGTTTGATGCGGGCGTGACGGTCATTCCTGCTGCCGCCCATGTGCCTTTCCTTTCGCATGCAGAGGCAACGGCAAAAGCCTTGGGTGATTTTGCCCGCCGTGCCGGGGTGCTGGCATGAGCCGCTTTGCTACGCGCAAACAGGAAATTGCCGGCCGTTTTTCCCAGGCGGCTGACCATTACGCTTCCTATGCCGCCTTGCAGGCCTCGATTGCTGATGCCTTGCTGGAAGCGGATATTCCCGCGGGCGTTGTTCTTGATGCCGGTTGTGGCCGCGGCCGTGAGTCGCAGTTGCTGAGTGCGCGGGCCGGTATCGAGAAAGTCATCGCACTGGATATGGCGCCGGCCATGCTGGCAGGTTTGCCGGTTTCGTCGAAAATCCAGCCCTTGCTCGGCGATATGGAAAAGATTGCCCTGCCCGATGCCAGCGTGAATGTGGTGTTCAGCAATTTCGCCATGCAGTGGTGTGAGTCGGCTGATGCTGTGGCCGCTGAATTTGCGCGCGTGCTGAAGCCGGGCGGGCGCCTGCTGGCCAGTGTGCCGGGCCCGCACAGCCTGGCGGCCCTGCGTGGCTCCGGCCTTTTGCATGTGAATGAATTTCCGGGCAGCGAGTACTGGGCCATGGCCCTGATGCAGGCCGGTTTTGCCGACTGCGATTTTGTGCAGAAGGATTTCACGCTCTGGTTTGAGACCGTGCCCGAGCTCCTGCGTGCGCTCAAGGGCATAGGCGCCGGCACCAGTGATACGCCGCGCGAAAATCATCTGCTGGGCCGGCAATGGTTGCAGCAGGTGAGTGCCGCGCTGGAAGCGCAACGTCAGCCACAGGGTTTGCCGCTGTCTTACGATGTCATTTTCATCATCGCCAATCGCGATGATTTCTGAATTAAGTTCTGAGTAAAGAGAAGCACGATGGCCAAGGCCTTTTTTATTGCCGGTACCGATACCGGTGTCGGCAAGACCACGGTGAGCTGTGCGCTTTTGGCGGCGGCCAAGGTGCAGGGAAAAACCACGCTGGCGTTGAAGCCGATTGCCTCCGGTTGCGAGCAAACGCCGCAGGGCCTGCGCAATGAAGACGCGCTGGCGCTGATGGCGGAAATGACCGAGCCGCTGGTGTATGAGCAGGTGAATCCGGTGGCCCTGCCGGACCCGCTTTCGCCGCACCTGGCGGCAGCCCGTATCGGCCGTCGTATTTCCGTGCAACAGCTGGCCGGCTTCTGTCGTGGCAGCCTGATGCAGCGCGCCGATTTCAAACTGGTGGAGGGCGCGGGTGGCTGGCGCGTGCCGGTGAATGAGCGCGAGATGCTCTCGGCACTGCCCAAGGAATTGGGCCTGCCGGTGATTCTGGTGATAGGCCTGCGTCTGGGCTGCATCAATCACGCCGTGCTCACGGCTGAGGCCATCCTCAAGGACGGTCTGCGGCTGGTGGGCTGGGTGGGCAATGTGGTAGACCCTCAGATGGCCGCGCTGGAAGAGAATATCGCCACCTTGAAGGACCGCTTTGCCCCGCCCTGTCTCGGCATCCTACCCTGGGATCCGGCGGCCAGCGCGGCCGGGCGCGGAGCGCTGCTGCAATTGCCGGAGTAGCTGGGGAGAAGGTGAATAAGTGAGCAAGTGAGCAGGGAGGGCATCGCGGCTCTTCCTTCTTACTCACTTCCTCACGCAA
>JASLCO010000310.1 GCA_030146505.1 Moraxellaceae bacterium | reverse complement strand
GTGGCGCCGCTTGCCGGTGAAAATGGCGACACGCTTTTTTTCCACGCGGGTTATCGCTTTGCCCTTTTCCCCCGCAAGGGCGGGCAGGCGCCGGAGCCCGGCGATCCCGAGCAGCTTTATCGCATGGGCATGTTGCTGGGGCGCATGCATGCGGTGGCGCGGAAGCAGGATTTCTCGTCACGACCCACGCTGGACTTGCCGGCGTTTGTCGATGCGCCCGTGGCGGCGGTTCTGGCCAGCGGCTTGTTGCCCCATGACCTGATGCCACGCTACCGCGAGGTGACGGCAGCGTTGCGCCAGCAGATTGCGGCCAGTGGCCTCCCGGGCGCGACTTTGCAGCGTTGCCATGGTGACCTGCATCCGGGAAACATCCTGTGGACACGTGACGATGGCCCCTGGCTGGTCGACTTCGACGACTGCCGGCGCGCCCCCGCCGTGCAGGATGTGTGGATGCTGCTTTCCGGCTCCCGCCACGAACAGGAATTGCAGCTTTGCGATTTGCTGGAAGGCTATGAAACCTTCCATACCTTTGAGGCGGCCGAGCTTGCGTTCATCGAACCCCTGCGCAGCCTGCGCATGGTGCATTACGCGGGCTGGCTGGCCAGCCGCTGGCAGGACCCGGCCTTCCCCCGGCATTTCCCCTGGTTCAATACCGACAGTTACTGGCGCCAGCACGTGGCCGAACTGGAAGAGCAGTTGGCCCGGCTGGCAGAGCCCGCCTTGCGCCGCCTCTGAACAAACGGCTGTACAGGAGCGGCTTCCTTAAATCCCTTCAAAAAGGCCTGTTGCGGCTGTGATGGCCAAGCCCGGCCTCTTCTGAATCCGTCATAAAAACAAAGGGCTGCAATTTTCGCCGCGGCCCTTGGATTCCTGCGTTATCGCCCTGATATGACCCCACTGGCCTTGTCCTGCTTTGTCTATTTATCAGGCAGGTTGATAGGATTTGGCTATTCACATGCAGATGATAATTTATTTCATTGCGAGTGCGGTCTTGGGTAATCTGCCCGCATTGCCTGGAGGGGGCCGGTTTTCCGGCCCTTTGCCGCACACTTTCTTGTGAAGCGTTTTTCAGCAACCTGGCATTTTTGCCTCAACCAACGGAAAGGAGATGTTCCATGTCCCTGATCAACACCCAAGTCCAGCCCTTCAAGACTGAAGCCTTCGTCAATCGCGGCGACAAGGGCGAGTTCATTACCGTCACGGAAGAAAGCCTCAAGGGCAAGTGGTCCGTCCTGATCTTCATGCCGGCCGCCTTCACCTTCAACTGCCCGACCGAAATCGAAGACGCGGCTGACAACTATGCCGAGTTCCAGAAGGCCGGTGCCGAGGTCTACATCGTTACCACCAACACCCACTTCTCGCACAAGGTCTGGCACGAAACCTCGCAGGCCGTGGGCAAGGCCAGGTTCCCGCTGGTGGGCGACCCCACGCACCAGCTGACCAATGCCTTTGGCGTGCACATTCCGGAAGAAGGCCTGGCCCTGCGCGGCACCTTTGTCATCAATCCTGATGGTGTCATCAAGACGATGGAAGTGCACAGCAATGAAATCGCCCGCGACGTGGCGGAAACCCTGCGCAAGCTGAAGGCTGCCCAGTACACCGCCGCCCATCCCGGCCAGGTTTGCCCGGCCAAGTGGAAGGAAGGCGCCAAGACCATTGCTCCGTCACTGGACCTGGTCGGCAAGATCTAAGCCACACGGTCTGATTCTGCAGTAAACGTTTCACCGTCATTCCTGCTGATGCGGGAATGACGGCATGCAGGTGCGAATTTATTCGCACACTTGCAAAAACATGTGCGAATAAATTCGCGCCTACACCTCTGAATGCGAGTGCCTACCCGGCACGAGCTGCGCCGGGGCCACAAGCCCCGGTACATTTCCCAAGAATTCCGAATTGAATGCGATCAGGAGACCACCATGCTCGACAGCACGCTCAAGAACCAGCTCAAGACCTATCTCGAACGTCTCGTGAATCCGATTGAGCTTGTCACCTACACCAGCGACAGTGCCGCTTCCACCGAGCTGCGCGAGCTGGTGGCCGAGATTGCCGAGCTCTCCGATCGCATCACCGTGCGCGAAGGCGATGATCCCGCCGCGCGCCGCCCCTCTTTTGCCGTCACTCGCCAGGGCGATGACGCTGAACGCGTGGTCTTTGCCGGCATTCCGCTGGGCCACGAATTCACCTCGCTGGTGCTCGCCCTGCTGCAGGTCAGCGGCTATGCGCCCAAGGTGGAGCCCGAAGTCATCGAGCAGATAAAAAGCCTGCCCGCCGGCCTCAGCTTTGAAACCTATATTTCCCTCTCGTGCCACAACTGCCCGGACGTGGTGCAGGCACTGAACGTGATGGCCGTGGTCAATCCCGGCATCCGCCACACCATGATCGACGGCGCGCTCTTCCAGGACGAGGTGGAATCCCTGCAGATCATGGCCGTGCCCAGCGTGCGCCTGAACGGCGAACATTTCGGTGACGGCCGCATGACGCTGGAAGAAATACTCGCCAAGGTCGACACCAATGCCGGCGCACGCGATGCCGCGAAAATGAACGAGCGCGCCGCCTTCGACGTGCTCGTGGTCGGCGGCGGCCCGGCCGGCGCTGCCGCCGCCATCTACGCCGCGCGCAAGGGCATACGCACCGGCGTGGCGGCCGAGCGTTTCGGTGGCCAGGTGCTGGACACCATGGCGATTGAAAATTTCATTTCCGTGCAGGAAACCGAAGGCCCGAAAATGGCGGCGGCGCTGGAAGCCCATGTAAAGCAGTACAACGTGGACATCATGAATGGCCAGCGCGCCACCGGCCTGGTTTCCGCCGACCGTACCGAAGACGGCCTCGTGCATGTGCATTTTGAAAACGGCGCCACGCTGAAAAGCCGCAGTGTCGTGCTCTCCACCGGCGCGCGCTGGAGGAATATGGGCGTGCCCGGCGAGACCGAATACCGTTCGCGCGGCGTGGCCTACTGCCCGCACTGTGACGGTCCGCTCTTCAAGGGCAAGAAGGTCGCTGTGATCGGTGGCGGCAATTCCGGCGTGGAAGCGGCGATTGACCTGGCCGGCGTGGTCGAGCATGTCACGCTCATCGAGTTCGACAGCAAGCTGCGCGCCGATGCGGTGCTGCAGAAAAAACTGCACAGCTTGCCGAACGTGAAGGTCATCGTTTCCGCGCAGACCACGGAAGTGACCGGCGATGGCCAGAAGATGAACGGCCTCGTCTACAAGGACCGTGTCAGCGGCGAAGTGCACAAGCTGGAACTGGCTGGTGTCTTCGTGCAGATCGGCCTCGTGCCCAATACCGACTGGCTGAAAGGCTCGGTGGAGTTGTCGCCGCGTGGCGAGATCGTGGTGAATGACCGCGCCGAAACCAGTGTCGCCGGCGTGCTGGCTGCCGGTGACTGCACCGTGGTGCCCTACAAGCAGATCATCATCGCCATGGGCCAGGGCGCGACCGCGGCACTCTCCGCTTTCGACCACCTGATCCGCACCCCGGTCCCGGAAACGGCCGAGGCTGATGCGGCCTGAAAGGCCCGGTTGCCCGGTTTTGCTCGTGAATGAAAAGCCCCGCTGATGCGGGGCTTTTCATTGGGAGGTTTTCGTCTGGCGCGTGCCTGCTGATCGCGGGAATGACAGTGCAGGTTTGTGCCGGCCTGGGCCTCAGTTCCCCGACTCCCCCGTTTTCCCGCCCTCATCGCCTGCCAGATAAACCGTCTGTGTCGGGAAGGCAAAACCGGCACCTTCTTCGGCCACTATTTTCATGATGCGCAGCAGTACGTCCTGTTTCACGAGCTGGAATTCGGGGCTGCTGCGCTGCGAGGTGAAAGCGGTGACGACGAAGTCCACCGAGGAGGCATTCAGCTTGTCCAGGCTGACAACGCGGCTTTGCCGGTTGTCGATGTCATCGTGCTCATCCAGCATGGCTTTCACGCGGCTGACGATGACGGGCAGTTTTTCCCAGTCGTCATAACGCAAGCCCAGCACTTCATTGATGCGCCGGTGTGTCATGCGCGAGGGGTTTTCCACCGAAATGGACGCGAACATGGAATTGGGTACATAGAGCGGGCGCTTGTCGGGCGTGCGTATCAGGGTCTGGCGCCAGCCGATCTGCTCCACCGTGCCTTCGATATTGCGGTCGGGCGAACGTACCCAGTCGCCGATGCTGAAGGGGCGGTCCAGGAAAATCATGAGGCCGCCGAAGAAATTGGCCAGCAGATCCTTGGCGGCGAAACCCACGGCAATGCCGCCTATGCCGCCGAAGGCCATGACACCGGCGACCGAGTAACCCATTTTCTCCAGCAGGATGAGTGCCGTGGTGATGCCTATGCTGATGCGCACCAGCTTGGAAATGGCATGGGCGCTTGTGACATCCACGGGCGTCTTGCCGGGCGGCGGATTCAGCAGCTCATGCTCCACATTGCGCACAAAGCGCATGAGGAACCAGGCCAGGATGAAGATCACCATGACTTCACGCACGGTACCGGCATAACGGAAAAGCTCGGCGGAAGAATGTGTGGTGATGATGTTGCAGGCGATATTGATGCCCAGCACCCAGATCAGCACCCGCAAGGGTTTGTCGGCGGCGTTGAGCGCGGCATCGTCCCAGACGGTTTCAGTGCGCAGGAATTGTTTTTTCAGATGGCGCAGCACCAGGCTGGCCACGAAGGAAAGGGCTGCCGTGCCCAGCATGATCAGGAAGATGTTCAGCTTCCAGTAATTTTCGTCACGCGTGACGAGTTCGAGAAGGGCCTGGTGCATGAGGACTCCGTGGCCGTGGCTGCCGGGAAAAACCGGCATTCTAGCGGGCAGGGAGGCCGGGGCGAAGAGAGCAGGTTCTTCAGGAAACCAGTTGTGGCGTGCCGATGACCAGTCTGTTCAGCCGTGCCGTGAGCCAGTCCGGTTTTTCACGGCCGGCCAGGCGGCCCATGGCTTCCTGGTAGGCGGGCAGCAGGGTGAGGCGGTCCGGCAGGCCGCGGTCGGCCAGTTTCAGCAGCCATGTCAGCCGGCGTGCACCGCGGCGAGTGGAGGCATTGTCGGCGGGCAACTCCAGCAGCTCGCGGGTACGTGCCGGCACGGCCATGCTGTTGAACGCGATGAAGCTGCGGCGCAGCGGCAGGGGAATGGTACTGAAAAGAAAACGGGTAAGGCGCAGGCCGGCGTCGGTGCGTGCCAGTGTGTGGCTGGCCTGCATGTCGGCAATATATTTTTCCAGCGTCGTCCAGTCCGGCGGATAAATCGCCGCGGGCAGGCCGAAACAGGCGCCAAAAAGCGGGTTTTCGCGGCAGAGCCGGTCTTTTTCATCGCGGTCCAGTGGCCGCACCAGTTCTTCAAACAGGTTCACCCGGCAATAGATGGCCGTGAGGTGCACCCAGAGCATGGCGTGTTGCTCATTGGCGGCATAGGCATCGTCCGCCTGGTGGCGGCCGGCATCTTCGCCAATTTTTCCGTTCACGCGGCTGTGCAGGCGGTGCAGGCCCATGGCGCGGCGCGAGGCCACGTCCAGGTCACCAAAAACAATGGACCACAAAAAGCTGTAGGTCATGCGTGCACGCTGGCGCGGGTGGCTCATGATCTTGGAGTGCTCATTCACCGCCACCGCAATCCAGGGGTGGGCCAACTGCATGAGCACGGCCGGCACGGTGCCGCCGAAATACACCATGGTGTGCTTGTTGATTTCCCAGTACATGGAACCCGGCCCGAAAAGTCCTGCTTCCGGGGTCAGGCCCGCATCGCGCAGGGCGGACAGCGAGCGCTTCATGTCCTCTTCGTCCACCCATTCGGGGACTTCGCTCACCAGGGTTGGCGTGCTGGGGGAGGTGTCGGCCATGGCCTGCTCCTGCTCGGGAAAACGGGGCCCAACAGTGCGGCAGCGCAGGGGGCGGAACAATGGCCGGCAATGGTGTGCAGATTCACCGGAATGTTCAGGGTAAGGGGGTGGTTTGCCGGAATGGGTTCAGCCGGAAGTGATGTCCACTGCACTCCCTTTTCCGGCGGGGCATGCCTATCCCTCGTGTACCGGCAATGCAGCAAGCTCGCGGCATATCTCGGCTGCCAGGGCCTCCAGTGGCGCCGCTTGCTGAGGCCCCAGTGCCATGTCGAAAGGCTTGCGCAGCAGGCGCGCCACAAAGCCCAGTGAATCGCCCGCATGGCGGGGCAGCACATGCATGTGCACATGCGGCACAGTCTGCTGCGCCGCCGGTCCGTCGTTCACCATGTAGTGCACGGCGGCCGGCCGGAGCGGCGAGGCATACAGCGCCTGCGCCACCCGGCTTGCGGTATTCACCAGGTGCTCACGATAAGCGGCCGGCAATTCATGCAGCTGCTGGTGGTGGATTTTGGGAATCACCAGTACATGGCCACGGCGCAGGGGATAAATGTCCATGAAGGCCAGCACTTTGCTGTCTTCATGCACCTTGATGGCCGGCAGCTCGCCGCTGACGATCTTGCAGAAAATACAGTTGCCCATGACTACTCCCCCGAAAAGAATCCCCGGATTTTCCGTGCTTTGCAAAACCCCGGCAACCGGTTTGCTTGCAGGTAAGGGCATGGGAAAAGGTGCCAGCCTTTTTCCACGCGGCAGAAGGTTGATTAGAGGAGATTGGTGTTAAGGGGGGAGACCACGTGGGTAACGGGATTCACCCACCCTATGGTTTCTTGAATGATTTTTTGGCGTGAGACTGTGCCAGAGTTTCGAGCAGGATATGAATGAAAGTTGGTAGGAACAGCACGCCTAGGCCTCCTAGCGTTCCTATGTTCTTGATGCCAAGAATGATTGGTACTAATAGAGATGCTGTCGTCAAAGAAACTCCAAGAAACGCGGAAAACCATAAAAAAATATTAGTTCTTATTTTTTGAAATGAGTGGTCAGTTATGGCCTGGAACGTAAGCTTGGCGCCAGCAATTAGTGCGATAAGTGTTATAGCGCCCTCTAGGCGCCTTGGTATTAATGCGGGATCAGTAATGGGATTTGGGGTTGGGCCAAAGATGA
>JASLCO010000313.1 GCA_030146505.1 Moraxellaceae bacterium | reverse complement strand
ATGAAACGCACCGAGAGGCCAGGGCTCTGTTCGCCAGCGAGACCGGGCTGGAACAGACCAACCACGCCCTGACGCTTGGCGCCCACGCGGATGAGCAGGATTTTTGTTTTACCATCTTCTACCGGCACCTTGTCCGAAGGAATCAGGGGCAGACCGCGCCAAGTCAGGAACTGCGAACCGAAGAGGCTGACGGTGGGTGGCGGCACGCCACGGCGTGTGCACTCGCGACCGAAAGCAGCAATGGCCAGCGGATGAGTCAGGAAAAAACCGGGCTCTTTCCAGACCTTGGAAATCAGGTCGTCCATATCGTCCGGCGTCGGTGCGCCGGTAAGCGTGGAAATGCGCTGCTCGTCCGCCACACTGGCCAGCAGGCCGTATTCCGGATTGTTGATGAGCTCGCTTTCCTGACGTTCCTTGATGATCTCGATGGTGAGGCGCAACTGCTCTTTGATCTGGTCGTGCGGGCTGCTGTAGAGGTCCGAAACGCGGGTGTGCACGTCCAGCACGGTGCTCACGCCGTTCAGGAAATACTCGCGCGGCTGGTCTTCGTAATCCACAAAAGTCTGCGGCAGTTCGGACTCATCACGCTCGGTGCAGGTCACACGCACATCGCGCGGATTCTTCACCTTGTTGAGGCGGTAGATACCGGCCTCCACCGGCTGCCACTGCAGCAGGTGCGTGAGCCAGCGTGGCGTGATGATGGAAAGTTGCGGTGCGGTTTTGGTGGCGTTGGCTAGTTGACGCGCCGCGCTGTCGCTCAATGCGAGCTGGGCATCCTGATTCTCGGCCATGAGAAAACTCCCCTAGGTTAGGTTCTGAAAAAAATGAAACAACGGAAAAGCAAAACCGACGGACCCTGAACGCCCGACAGCTGCTTATGAAATAAAAAGATAAGCTAATATCTTTCGCTTCTAAGGCGGCCTCAACCGGCTATAGCCACCAAAGCCTCGCGAAAAATAAAAAAGACCAGACAGAAAAGGAATGTCAGTGCGGTTTTTCAGTATCGATACGCGCCATCAACTCCGAGAGACTGAGATCCAGCGCCCCCGCCAGCTTGGCAATGGTGGCTAAAGACGGCACCGCAATGCCGCGCTCGATTTCCCCCAGATAGGAACGATTGAGTCCGGCGGCATCCGCCAGCACTTCCTGTGACCAGCGCCGCTGCTCACGATACTGGCGCACCACGGAACCGAACTGATGATTGAGCGACGTCATGAGACAGCGCCTCCCTTTATCAGTTCGGCCGAAGTCTCGCTCTGCAATTTGGCCTGCGTGATATTGCTGCCGGGAGGAACACTGCGCGTCAGCCAGACATTGCCGCCTATGGTGGAGCCACGGCCGATGGTGATACGGCCCAGCACCGTGGCGCCGGCATAAATCACCACATCGTCTTCCACGATGGGATGCCGCGGCTGGCCTTTTTCCAGATGCCCGTCTTCATCGGTCGTGAAGCGTTTCGCACCCAGCGTGACCGCCTGATAAAGACGCACGCGCTGGCCGATGACCGCGGTTTCGCCGATCACCACGCCGGTGCCGTGATCAATGAAGAAGCTGGCGCCGATATGGGCGCCGGGATGAATGTCTATGCCGGTAGTCGAGTGCGCAATTTCCGCGACGATGCGTGCCAGCAGCGGCACGCCACGCGTATACAGCTCATGCGCCAGACGGTGATGAATGATCGCGACTACGCCCGGATAGCAAAGCAGCACCTCGTCCACGCTGCGTGCAGCCGGATCGCCGTGATAAGCCGCCAGCACATCGGTATCCAGCAGGGCGCGGATTTCCGGCAGGGCTGCCGCAAAATCATGTACCAGCGCGACAGCCTGCTTTTCCAGTCCCTCGGCGCTGGACTGGCTATGGCGAGCCGCATAGCGCAGCTCCAGTCGCACCTGGGTCAGCAGGGAATTGAGCGCGGTATCCAGGGTATGGCCGACGTAATAGTCCTCGCTTTCCTGACGCAGTTCGGGAGGCCCGAGACGCATGGGGAAAAGTGCGCTGCAGATCAGGTTGATGATGTCGCTCAGAGCCTCGCGAGAGGGCAGCTCGCGCCCGCCGGTTTCGCGATTGCGGCCTTGCGGCTCGCGCCAGCGCGCACGCACGGCACGCAGCTCCCCCACGACATGACTGATACCCCATTTCGTTGCGGGATCGTAGAGCGGTAATACCTGGTCAGCGCTCGCGCTCATGAAGATGGTTCCCTGCCAAAAATAGAAAGCCCGAGAATGCTTTCCAGAAATCTGCATACTTGGTAAAAAATTCTTTTGTCGCCCCGGCGCAGACCGGGGCCCAGTGACTTTTGCTTTATCCGAGCCGTTAAAGGCTCTGGGCCCCGGCCTGCGCCGGGGCGACAGTTCTTGCTGATGTTGGATCCTTAATCCTGGGCCCAGGGCAGTCCGGCATGACGCCAGCCGCCCAGCTCGCCGCGCTGTTGCCGTGCATTGAGCTCTCCCTCAAAACCTTCCAGTACATTGAAGGCATTGCTGAAGCCGGCCTTGGCGGCCGCTTCTGCCGCCAGCGCCGAACGTTTACCGCTGCGACACAGGAAAAGCACCACGGCGTCTTTCTTCACCCTGGCTTCCAGCTCTTTTACAAAGCGCGGATTGCGAGTGAGCGCTGTACCCGTGGCCCAGGCCACATGAATTGTGTCCGGCACCTGGCCGACAAACTTGCGCTCCTCACCGGTACGCACATCCACCAGCACACCGGCACCAGACTGCACCAGCGCCCAGGCATCCACAG
>JASLCO010000308.1 GCA_030146505.1 Moraxellaceae bacterium | reverse complement strand
TTCGCCGGGACGACGTTTTCAAGGTTCTGGGCTTATCAAAAGCAGCGAGTCCAGAGATCGTGAACAGGTTCTTAGGAGTCTCAGAGGCTGTGCGGGGCGCAATAGCGGCCGCGTATGCTGGGCTTGCCGTCGGGACGGGCCTGCTGGTAGGCCTGCCACCAGCGCGCCGCCTGCCAGATCGCTTCGGGGCAGCAACTGCGACTTTCCAGGCCCGGCGTGAGGTCGTAGCCGGCGGCGGCAAAGGCCGCTTCCAGCATCACGGCAGAAGGCAGGCCCAGTCCTTCCAGCAGGGGATTGTCCTGCGCGCCCGTGCCCCAGCCCCAGGCCAGCCAGCGCAGCACCAGTGCCGGAAAATCCTGTTGCAGGCGCTGCTTGCGCAAGTCGGCAATGGCTGCCACCACCGCTGCACCATCCACCGGCACCAGCAGCAGGGCGATATTGGGATAGCTGTTCTGGTTGGCATCGGCAGAAATGCTGCGCCGCCGATAATGCCCGAGCCGCCCCTGCTGTATGCCATTGGCCAGCGCCGGAAAGCCGAAACCGCCGGGCGGGTCCAGGGAAATTTCCAGTACCTCGCTGCCGGCCGCCACCTCCTGTCCCTGCGGCAACCACGCCACATGCGACCACCAGCTGGGCGCCAGGTCATGGCGCATGCGCGCCTGTGCCTGGCGCAGGCGACGTGACACACGATCATCACCGCCCAGCAGCAGGAGCACGGTTTCTCCCGGCACGGCCTGCAGGTCAGCCAATGCCCGTTGCAGCCACTGCAGATTGTTTTCACCGGCGCGACGCGGGAGCTCGTCCTGATCAAGGGCCGTGCTGTTGCTCACGGGAGCATTCTGGTAGCGGAACACGTTTTCCTCCTTGACCGGTGCCCTGCCACCGGCAGCAACTGCGAAAGTTTCCGGGAAATCATGCGATGACTCCCTGATTTTTATTTTTCCCATCAGCAAAAAGCTGCGTCATCCCGGCGCAGGCCGGGACTCCTGCAACGGTGATGCTTTCACCGCCTCATGGGCTCCGGCCTGCGCCGGAACAACAACTCAAAAGGCATCATTCCCGCAATCAGCGAAGGCGCGCCAAACGGGAGCCTTTCTGTTCACTGTCGGGCAATTGTCATGAGATTCCCGCGTATCCAGGGAATGACGCCGTGTTCAACAAATCCATTTTTCAGACTCGCGGACGCAGGGTGAATGCCTGCTGGCTGGCCGCGAGGCCGGGATAGTCAGGATGCAGGGGGTGATGCTCCACGTTCACCTCCAGGCGTCCGGCCCGGTCGCGAAAACGCAGCAAGACCACATGATCGCCTTTCTGGCCGTAACAGAACCGGCTCCGCAAAGCCTTGTGCGGCCCCGACAGTTCAGGGGCAGGCAGCGCCTCGGCATGACGCGGCCAGAGGCGGTCACGGAAAGGATTGAGCCGCGCCCAGGTGTCGGCACCCACGGTTTCCACCAGCGACATCGGCGAGGCAATCACCTCGAGGAAAGCGCGGTCGGCATGACGGCGGTCCGTCACGTCGCTCAGGCGGCCGTAATGCACATCGCCGGTGAGCAGCAGATGCGGCAGGCCGCTGGCGGCAATGTCCTCCAGCGCCTGGCTCCAGCGTGGCCAGTCGCCGTAATTGGCGAGGGTGAAATCCGCCACGCGCCCCTGCAGGAAACCGGCCGGCTCGTCCAGCAGCGGCTGGCCGGTAACAATCACGCCATACAGACGTTGTGCCTGCACATGCTGCTGCCAGGCACGGAACTGCTGCCAGGCGCCATCCGACATGCCATGACTGCCGGCGCCCGTGAAATCACTGCGCTGGCTGCGGGTGTCAGCGAGAAAAAACGACAGCGGCGCAACATCAAACACAATGGCATCGCCGGGCCGGAAAACCTGGCCATCCGGATGCTGTGCGGGCCACTGGAAGGCCTGCAGGCAGGCTTGCGCGGCCTTCTTCCATTCGCGGCGCCCGTATTCCGTCCAGGAGTTCTGTACTACCGGGCTGCAATGCGGCGCGTTGTTCCAGAATTCGTGATCGTCAGCCACAGCCGCCCAGGGCGCCATGGCCAGCAGGCGACCATAGGCCGAGGTCGTGCGGCTTTGCGGCTGACGGAAACAGGTCCAGTTTTTCCAGTAATTGTTTTCAAACACCGGCAGCAATTTCTCGCTGTCTTCCGGCAGGTTTTGCAGCGTGGGAATGTCCAGATAAACCTGGTCGCCCATGAGCAGGGTGAGATCGGGACGCAGGCCGCGCTGGCAGAGCACATCGACAATGCGGCCGCGAGCGTCCTGGCTCTGGTCGTAGCAGGAGGCCAGCAGCACGGTGAATTCGCCGAATGGTGCCGCTGCCACGCTGGCCGGCAAGGGCCGTGTGTCCAGCGTCTGCCACTGCTCGCCGTCGGGCGAAACCTGCAGGCGGCAGGCGGCGGCCTGCGTGGCCGGCGCCTGGAATTCAAAAATGCCGCTGTGCACGCAAAACTGGCCGGGACGCAGCGGCGTGAGCGGGCGCAGCACGGCCGGGCTGGCACCCTGTCCGTTCAACCGCCAGTGCAGCGTCTCCGGAGGCCTGTCCGTGCACAGGCCCAGCCAGACGCGGATTTTC
>JASLCO010000292.1 GCA_030146505.1 Moraxellaceae bacterium | reverse complement strand
CTATCTGCGTGCGGCGATTGAAGCCGATCGTCTCTTTACGGCCGATCCGGAAAAATACAGCGAGCTGATTGCCAAGGTGACCGGCATAGAAGCGGAAGTGAATTATCTCTTCCACGCGCCGCTGGGCCTGCAGACCCGCGATTTCACCTGGAAGCCGGAATATCGCCAGGCACTGTCCACCGCCATTGATACCCTGACCCTGCTCAAGAAGGATGATCTCGGCCTTGATGTCGGCAACTTCGTGGACGACCAGTATATCCGTGCCGCTTTCAAGGCTTCCGGCCTGGATTACGAAGCCCGTCTCAAGAACTACGACAAGCTGGCGCTGAAGGCCAAGGATGCCAGCACCGGCAAGCCCATCACCGAGTTCAGGCGCGTGGCGGAAATCTGGGTGAAGGATGAAGCCAAGGTGCGCCACTACGCCTCGCCGGAAAATGCCTTTGCCGATCTGCGCAAGCTGGAAGCGGCCGGCAAGAAAGTGCGCGTGGTCTATGCGCAGGACCGCAATACCGGCATCAAGCTGCTGGCGGACAAGGCCTGGTATGCCGTGGACAAGAGTGGCCAGATCAATGCCTTCCTTTCCAGGGGGGCTGCCGAGGGCTGGGCCCGCGCCCAGGGCGGCAACGTGGCTGATTTCAATGCTGTGAAAACAGCCAATGCCGTGGCGGCACGCTGAGTCCTCATGACCGCAGCCACCGATACCAATAGCAATAGCAATACCCGGGCCGTCATTGCGGCGGCTCCGGGGGCTCCCAGCGGTCTCCGGCGCCTGCGCGCCGGAGACTTTCCGGCCGCACGCTGGGCCTTGCGTGCGCTTTCCGTTTTCGCCTGCGTGGCGCTCTGGCATTTCGCCTCCACGCGGCATCTCCATCTGGGGCTGATCACCTTCGCCAATGTGCCCTCGCCGCAGGAGGTGGTACAGGCCACGCTGGACCTGCTGCGCTCGCCAAAATTGTGGGCGCATGTGAGCAGCAGCCTTTACCGCGTCTTTGCCGGCTTTCTTGTGGCGGCATTGACAGGCGTAGGGCTGGGGCTGGCAATCGGTCGTTCGCGCTGGGCTGAAGATGTTTTGTTGCCGCCGCTGGAATTGCTGCGCCCGATTCCGGCCGTGGCCTGGATTCCGCTGGCCATCCTGATGTTTCCCTCCTCGGAACTCTCGATGGTTTTCATCACTTTTACCGGCGCACTTTTTCCCATCCTGCTCAACACCATTCATGGCGTGGAAGCGGTGGATGCGCGCCTCATCGCGTCGGCACGCAGCCTCGGCAGTGGCCGCGGCAGCATTTTCACGGAAGTGATCCTGCCGGCGGCGGCGCCCAGCATAGTGACCGGCCTTGCCATTGGCATGGGCACCTGCTGGTTTTGCCTGGTGACGGCGGAAATGATTTCCGGGCAGTTCGGCATCGGCTATTACACCTGGGAGTCCTACACCTTGCAGAACTACGCCAATATTGTCGTCGGCATGTTGCTGATCGGTATTTTCGGCATGGGCAGCAGCGTGCTCATCAAGCAGGCCGGACAGTGGCTCATGCCCTGGTACCGGCCGCAGGGGAAAGCCTCATGAGCAGCGGCCATATCCGTATTGAAAACCTGCACATCCATCTCGGGCAGGGCGCGCAGCGCTTCGAGGCGCTGCAGGATGTTTCCATTGATGTGGCCCCGGGCGAATTTGTTTGCATACTCGGGCCTTCCGGCTGCGGAAAATCCACGCTGCTGGGGGCGCTGGCCGGGCATCTGGATTACAGCGCCGGTCGTATTGCGGTTGATGGCAGCACGGTGACGGCGCCGCATCCCGATCGTGGCCTCGTCTTCCAGCATCACACCCTCTTTCCCTGGAAGAAGGTGCTGGACAATGTGGCCTTCGGTCTCAAGATGAAGGGGGTTGCACGGCGCCAGCGCCGGCAGCAGGCGCTGGACCTGATCAAGCTGGTGGGGCTGGAAGGTTTTGAAAACCGTTATCCGGAACAGCTCTCCGGCGGCATGCAGCAGCGCGTGGAAATTGCCCGTGTGCTGATCAACCATCCGCGCGTGTTGTTGATGGATGAGCCCTTCGGTGCGCTGGATGCCATGACCCGCCTCATGATGCAGGAGCTGCTGCTGGAGGTATGGGCGCGCATACGCACGACGGTGGTCTTCATCACGCATGATATCGACGAGGCACTTTTCCTTGCCGACCGCATCCTCGTGATGAGCCCGCGTCCCGGCCGCATCATTGAAGAAATCCCGCTGGATTTTCCGCGCCCGCGCCAGACCGAGCTCATCACCTCGCAGCATTTTTCCGATCTCAAGCGGCATTGCCTGCGCCTGTTGCGTCACCACGATCATGAAGACCATCCGCTGGAACGGCTGTCACCCCTGGGCAGCCGTCCCGCCAGCCAGGTCCGTTTTGCCACCTGAGAAGAAAATCATGAATCTTGCTTTTCCTGATATGGAACTGGCTGATGCCGGATTGCGTGCCCGCCTCGTGAGCACGGATGCCGGCGTGCGTCGTATTGCCCTCATGGAGCTGGCCGAGCAGGAAGATGAAGACAACCTGATCTGGTTGCAGACATCGCTGCGTCATGATGCAGCAGCCGAGGTACGCCAGGAGGCTGCCCGCCTGCTGGCGGGCTGGGATGACGGGTTCGTGGCGGAAGCGCTCTGCCATGCCCTGGCCGACAGCGATGCCACGGTGCGTCAGCATGCCGCGCAAAGCCTGAGCGAGCTCAAGCAGGCGGAAACCGGAAAAGTCCTGTTGCCCTGGGCCCGTCATGAAAATGCTTTTGTGCGCACGGCCATCCTGCGCGCCCTGCGCGAACTGCGGCTGCCGGATGCGGCTGATCCGGCGCAGATCAGTCTGGGTGATACGGATGCACAGGTGCGCCGCGAAGCCGTGGCCGTGCTGGGCTGGCTGAAGAAGGAAGAGGCGCTGGCGGATATTGCCCGTCTTGCCGAGGCTGATCCGGATGTAGAGGTGCGCCGTGCTGCCACCGGTGCCCTGGGTTTTTCCCGCAGTGCCAGTGTTTTGCCGGCATTGCATAGTGCGCTGGCGGATGAAGTCTGGCAGGTGCGGGAGGAAGCGGCCGCCACCCTGGGCAAGCTGCGTTTTGCCGCTGCCCTGGATGACCTGATCGTGGCACTGGATGACAGCTACTGGCAGGTACGCCTGCAGGCGGCACGTGCGCTGGGCAAGCTGAAGGACAGTGCGGCCACGCCCGGTCTTCTGCGTACACTGGGCCACAGTATCAGCAATTTGCGTAAAGAAGCGGCTCTGGCGCTGGGTGAGGTCGGTGATGCTTCGGCCCTGCCGGCCTTGCAGGCCGCCAGCCATGACGCCGATCCCGAAGTGCGCAAGGCCGTGCGCATTGCGCTGGCCCAATTGCAGCGCTGAGCCGGGCCGGGATGAACGCTCCGCACCGCGTGCGCAATGACAGACAGGCCGGAGAGCTGCTCCTGCAATGGGCCGATGGCCGCGAGCTGCGCCTGTCCCATGCCAGCCTGCGTCACCATTGCCATTGCGCCTTTTGCCGCGCGCGCCAGCTGCGCGGTGATCTCATGGCCGTGCCGGCCGATATATCCGTGATTGGCATGAGTGCACAAGGCTATGGCCTGCAGCTGGTATTCAGTGACGGCCATGACAAGGGGATTTTTCCTTGGGCTTATCTGGTCGCCTTGCGCGAGGTGGCTTGAAGCAGGCTTCAACAGTGTTGATTGCGTTTGCACTGACGACGCGAAGCTGGTGTCGAAGGGCTGCTTATGAGTGGCCTTGTTCAAGGCATCCATGCATGCCCCCCAACATCATCATCTGTCGCCCCCGCGAAGGCGGGGGCCCAGCGACTTTAGCTCCGCTTTTTTTGAGGCCAGAAAAGTCACTGGGTCCCCGCCTTCGCGGGGACGACAGGGGGTGTAAGAATCAGGGCGCCTGGAAAAAATGCGTTGGCAGGCCGGTGTCGTAATGCTCCAGCTTTTTTGCAAGGCGCTTGCCCAGTGCCGGTGCGTGCAGGGGCAGGCCGCCGGAAAATTCCGGATAGTCCTCGCCGGCAATCAGTGTTTGCAAATAGGCCATGCCGATGGCGCTGACACCAAAACCGTCGCGGCGGATGAAGCGGCGCGGCAGGCCCCGTTCACGGCCGGCCACGCGCGCGAGCGCAACCCTTTCGCATGTCCAGCGGCTGTGTCGGCCCGCTTGCCGCTGCAGTGCCACCATCACGCGGTCTTCGCCGGCCAGCGCCATGCTGACGGCGGCGGTCCCCACCTGCCAGGCCGCCTCGACATCCACTTTCGATGCCAGATGCCTTGCCGAACGTTGCAGATAATCACTGATGGAAAAATGGCAGGGCAGGCCCAGTCCGCTTTTGATCAGGGCGGCGATTTGTGGCGCGGCATGTCCGGCCTGCACCTGCCAGAGGTCACGGGCGTGTTCCTCGCCTGAATCCAGGAGGCTGCTGTCTTCACTCCGTAGTGCGCCTTCCGCCACCACCACCACGCAATAACCGTCCCGCTGCACGACGGCCGCGACCTGCTTCAGGAATGTCGTGCGCTCGAATTCCACTTCCGGAAACAGGATGAGCTGTGGCGCGGGGCAGTCCTGCGTGTGTGCCAGTGCGGCGGAGGCGGCAATCCATCCTGCATGCCGGCCCATGACTTCCATGACGAAGACCCTGGTGGACGTGCGCGCCATGGCGGCCAGGTCCTGCGCGGCCTCGCGCACGCTGACTGCCGTGAATTTGGCAACGGAACCGAAGCCGGGCGAGAAATCGGTATGCGCCAGATCGTTGTCCACGGTCTTGGGAATATGGATGACGGCAAGCGGATAGCCTGCCGCACGTGCGGCATTGGCAATATGCAGCGAGGTGCCGGCCGAACCGCCACCACCGTTGTGCAGCAGCCAGCGCACCTCATGGGCTGCCATCACGTCCAGCAGGCGGCGGTAATGCGCGGGCTGCGATGCCGGCGTGCCCAGAGGAAAACGGCTGGAGCCGAAGGCGCCGCCCGGTGTTTGCCGCAGGAGTTCAATGTGCCGTGCCGGAAGGCGGCTGACATCCAGCAGTTCTTCTTCCAGCATGCCGAGCACGCCATTCACGGCGGCCAGTGTACGCAGTCCGCGCTGCTGCGCGGCGGCATGCAGCACGCCTGCCGCACTGGCGTTGATGACGGCCGTCATGCCGCCGGACTGGGCGTAAAGCAGGGCAGGGCGTGAAGGCATGGGAGCTCCGCAGGCAATAGGCTCGGGCCGCCGTGTGGCGGCTGGAAACGGGCGGAAGGATTTAGCCCAAGGCGCAGAGGTTTTTCTACGGGAACCGGTCGGAATCCGGTGCCTGATGGTGCTGGCGGGTCTTTTTGCCTGCTTTGTCCGTGTCACCGCAACCGCTGTCCGGGCAGAGGACAAAAAATATGGGAATTACATACTTAACTCCCTTTTAAGTGTTTTCGTCATCCCGGCGAAAGCCGGGATCCATGCGACGGTGATTTTGTCAGCGCATTATGGGTTCCGGCTTGCGCTGGAACGACAACTTAAAAGAGTCAGGGAATCAAGGATGTAAATCCCAAAAATATCCTGCTCGGGAGCCCCGGGATATGTCCCGGAAAAATCAGTGGTCAGCCGCGCCCCGGCGCAGGCCCTTGGCGTGGCGCATGAAGAGCATCAGGGGCAGGGCCAGTGTCAGCGTGGCGGCAAAGAGCAGGAAGATGTGCTCGAAGGCGATCATGGATGCCTGCGCCGTGAGCTTGGCGTCCACCATTCGCAATAGCGTTTCCTGCAGCTCGGCCGCATTCGTGCCCTTCATCTGCAGCCATTTTTCCATCATGAAAAGATTGCTCTGCGTGCTGGTGGCCAGAGGGCTCACATGCAGGCTGAGGTCGGCCTTGTATTCGGCGGACCAGCGCGTGAACAGGGTGGCAGCCGCGGCGATGCCCACCGAGCCGCCGAGCTGGCGCACCAGCGTGTAGATGCCGGTGGCGTTGGCAATGTCCCTGGGGGCTATTTTCGCCATGGCCAGGGCATTGAGCGCAATGAACATGAAGCCCAGGCCCACGCCGCGCAGGATGAGCGGCCAGAAGAAATCGACGTCGCCGCTTTGCGTGGTGAACAGGCTGTGCTGGTACATGCTGAAACCGAAAACGGCGATGCCGATGATGGCCAGTACGCGCATGTCCATATCGTTCTTTTCCACGAACTTGCCGAGCAGGGCCATGGTGAAGCCGTTGGCCAGCGCGCCCGGCAGGATGACCTTGCCGGTTTCCCAGGCGTTGTAGCCCAGCAGCGTTTGCAGGTAGAGCGGCAGGTAGAAGACCGTGGCAAACAGCGACATGCCGAGCAGGAAGGAAAACACGAGGCCGGCGGCATACTGCGCATCACGCAGCACGGCAAGATCCACCACGGGATGGTCCACCTCCAGCTCGTGCCAGATAAAGGCGATGAAGCTGAAGAAGGAAAGCCCGGCGTAAATCTGGATTTCCACCGAATCGAACCACAGCTGTTTTTCGCCGCGCTCCAGCATGACTTGCAGCGTGCCGATGCTGAGTGCCAGGAGGGCGATGCCGGTCCAGTCCACACGGGTGATTTTCTGGTGGAAGCGGGAATCGGGCAGCAGCTGGTTGGCCAGCAGCAGGGCGATGATGCCGATGGGAATGTTGATGTAGAAAATCCAGGGCCAGGCGAAGTTGTAGGTGATGTAGCCGCCCACCGTGGGGCCCAGCGTGGGGCCCATCATGATGCCCATGCCGAAGATGGCCATGCCGCTGCCGATTTCGCGCGGCGTGAAGGTTTCGTAGATCGTGCTCTGGGCGGTGGAGATGAGGCCGCCACCGCCCAGGCCCTGCACGATGCGCCAGAACACCAGCGTTTCCAGCGAAGAGGCATTGCCGCAGAAGAATGAGGAAATGATGAAAAGGGCGATGGAGCCCATGAAGTAGTTGCGCCGGCCGAAGCGGTTGGACAGCCAGCCGGAAATCGGCAGCACGATGACATTGGCCACGATGTAGCCGGTGGAAACCCAGGTCACTTCTTCCAGCGTGGCGCCGAGGTTGCCCATGATCTGGGGCACGGCAACGTTGACGATGGAGGTGTCCAGCAACTCCATCATCGCCGCCAGCGTCACCACCATGGCGATGATGAAGCGGTTGCGATGTATGGTGGCGTCGCTGAACTCTTTTTGGGGGAAGACGTTCATGGCTGCTTTTCCGGAAAAACCTGCAAATTGACGTGTTTGTGTGCGAATGAATTCGCCGCTACAGCCCGGGAGTTTTGCCTTTCCCGCAAGACAGGGCGTGCGCAGTTGCTTGCAGTTGCCAGTGGCGGTGCGCCGCTCAGCGGGATTTTTCGATGCGTACCACGGCGTTCATGCCGGGACGCAGCACATGATCGGGATGCTCGCCGGCGTCAATGCGCACGCGTACCGGGATGCGCTGCACGATCTTGGTGAAATTGCCGGTGGCATTGTCCGGCGGCAGCAGGGTGAACTTGGCGCCCGTGGCCGGTGCCAGTGATTCCACCGCGCCTTTCCATTCCACGCCGGGGTAGGTGTCGATTTCCACGCGCACGGCATTGCCGGCCCGGATGTCGCGCACCTGCGTTTCCTTGAGGTTGGCGGTGACCCAGACATCGTTCAGCGGCACCAGGTTCATCATGGGCTGGCCCACCTGCATGAGCTGGCCGGTCTCCACGGTTTTCTGGCTGACGGTACCGCCCACGGCGGCGGTCACTTTCGTGTCGGCCAACTGGTGTTCGGCAATGTCCAGCGCCGCACGCGCGGCTTCCAGGCGCGCGTCGGCGCCACGCAGCGCCGCGCTGGCGGCGCTGACCTGCTGCGTGGCGGCACGGGCGGCTTCACGCGATGCATTGAGGCGGGCCTGGGCCGCCCGTTGTGCGGCTTCGGCCGTGTCGTACTGCTGTGGGCTGACCAGTTTTT
The DNA here is from genome assembly GCA_030146505.1 of Moraxellaceae bacterium. Taxonomy (GTDB): domain Bacteria; phylum Pseudomonadota; class Gammaproteobacteria; order Pseudomonadales; family Moraxellaceae; genus UBA2031. The sequence continues at coordinate 1,350 of JASLCO010000292.1, read as the reverse complement.
TCTCCACCAGCGCGTGCAGGCGCTCGGCATCGCGCGAGGCGCGGTCGAAGTCGGCTTCCGCCTGCGCGATGTCGGCACGCGCTGCTTCGGCCTGGGCACTGGCGGCACCGAGCTGGGCCACGGCCTGGCCGGCCTCCTTGCCGCGGCCGGAGGTGGCGATGGCCTGTGCAAGATCGGCGCGGGCCTGTGCCACTTTCGAGCGGTAATCGCGGTCATCCATGGTGACCAGCACATCGCCGGCCTTCACGTTCTGGTTTTCCTGCACATTGATGGTGGTGATGAAGCCGCCGATTTTCGGTGAGACCGGAATGATGTGGCCGTCCACCTGGGCATTGTCGGTTTCCACATAGTGCGCGTTGAACCACCAGGCATGGCCGGCATAGGCCAGCACGGCCAGCGCGGCCACGCCCATGAAGATTTTCTTGCGCGGACTGGCGGCGGGCCCGGTGCTGCCGGTGGCGTTGTCGGTTTCCGGAGGCTGTGTCTGCGAGTTCATTTTTTGCTTCCTGTTTCGGTGTCAGGGGTGCGCCATCCTTGCAGCAGGGTGTTGAAGTGGAAGTCGAGATACGTGGCGATATCCAGCGGCTTGTCGTCGTGGCTGGCCATGGACTGGCGCCACATCACGGCAAAAAGAATGGGGGAAGTGATTTCGCGCACGGCAAGGTCGGTAGGCAGCTCGCGCAGTTCGCCGGCCGCCACGCAGCGTTGCAGGATGTGGGCGAAGAGCGCGCGGGTGCGCTTGATGACCTGTTCAAAATAAAAACCGGCCACCTCCGGAAAATTCGCGGCCTCCGTCACCACCAGCTTGCAGAGGCCGCCCATGAGGGGATCGGTCACGACGGCGGCCCAGCGTTCGTAGGCTTCGCGCAGCAGCAGCAGCGGACTGCCCTGGAAGTCGGCCAGGCGCTGCTCGCCGCTCTGGATATGCGGCAGGATGCTGTCCCGCACGGCGCTCTTGAACAGCTCTTCCTTGTTGCTGAAGTACAGGTAGAGCGTGCCTTTGGATACGCCTGCCCGGGACGCGACCTCTTCCAGCCGGGTGGCGGCAAAGCCGCGTTCGACAAAGGTCTGCATGGCGGCGCGCAGGATTTCCTCGGGACGCGCGTCAGGGCGGCGCTGCCAGCGCGGGGAGCTTTTGCCGGCGGTGCTGTCGGTATCGGAAAGGGGAGTGGCGTCTGTCATGGCGGTTACTAACTTACGGGTCAGTAACTTTTAGACGTGAGCCTGATTCAAGTCAAGCCAAGCGGATGCTTGGTCGATGGCCGGATTTGAGGTGCTTTGGTTCGTGACTTTCTTTTCCCGTAGGAGCGGCTTTAGCCGCGAACCCGCTCCGCTGTTCAGGTTCGCGGA